>NZ_JALXPM010000080.1:0-5050 GCF_025147615.1 Brevibacterium luteolum
CGGCTCACTCCCACTCGATGGTGCCCGGCGGCTTCGAGGTGACGTCGAGGACGACGCGGTTGACCTCTTCTACCTCGTTGGTGATGCGGTTGGAGATTGTGGCGAGCAGATCGTAGGGCAGGCGCGTCCAGTCCGCAGTCATCGCGTCTTCGCTGGAGACCGGGCGCAGCACGATCGGGTGGCCGTAGGTGCGGCCATCGCCCTGCACACCGACGGAGCGGACGTCGGCCAGCAGCACGACCGGGCACTGCCAGATCTCAGCATCGAGGCCGGCGGCGGTGAGTTCGGCGCGGACAATCGCATCGGCTTTCCGCAGCGTCTCGAGGCGGTCCTTCGTCACCTCGCCGATGATCCGGATGCCCAGGCCGGGGCCGGGGAACGGCTGCCGGGAGACGATGACCTCGGGCAGGCCGAGTTCGCGGCCGATGGCGCGGACCTCGTCCTTGAACAGGGCGCGCAGCGGTTCGACGAGCGTGAACTGCAGGTCCTCGGGCAGGCCGCCGACGTTGTGGTGGCTCTTGATGTTGGCAGTGCCCGATCCGCCGCCGGATTCGACGACGTCGGGGTACAGGGTGCCCTGGACGAGGAACTCGATCTCCTCACCGGATCCGTCAGCGGCGTTCTCGCGGGCTTCGAGGACGAGGTCGGCGGCGGCGTTTTCGAAGGTGCGGATGAACTCGTGGCCGATGGCCTTGCGCTTGTCCTCCGGGTCGGTGATGCCGGCGAGCTGGCCGAGGAACTGCTCGGAGGCGTCGATGGTGACCAGGCGGATGCCGGTGGCGTCGACGTAGTCGTTCTCGACCTGGGTGCGCTCATCCTGGCGCAGCAGTCCGTGATCGACGAACACACAGGTGAGCTGATCGCCGACGGCCTTGTGCACGAGGGCTGCGGCGACTGCTGAGTCGACGCCGCCGGACAGTCCGCAGATGACCTTCTTGTTCCCGACCTGCTCGCGGATCAGCTCGACCTGCTCGTCGATGACGCTGGCTGGTGACCAGTCGGAGGTCAGGCCTGCGACGCGGTACAGGAAGTTGCGCAGCACTTCCTGGCCGAATGCGGAGTGCATGACCTCCGGGTGCCACTGCACGCCGGCGAAGCGGCGCTCGGGGTTCTCGAACGCAGCGATCGGGGCGCCTGCGGTCGAGGCCAGCACGGTGAAGCCGTCTGGGGCTTCGGTGACGGAGTCGCCGTGGCTCATCCACACGGTCTGGGTCTCCGGCTGCCCGGCCAGCAAGGTGCCGGGTTCGGTCACGGTCAGCTGGGTGGAGCCGTATTCGCGGCGGTCGGTCTTGGCGACCGTGCCGCCGAGGGAGGTCGTCATGATCTGGAAGCCGTAGCAGATGCCGAAGATCGGCACCCCGAGGTCGAAGACCTCGGTATCGAGTGCGGGCACTCCCTCACCGTAGACCGAGGACGGCCCACCGGAGAGCACGATCGCCATCGGCTTGCGTGCGGCGAACTCCGCGGCCTTCGCGGTGTGCGGGATGACCTCGGAGTACATGCCGGCTTCGCGGACGCGGCGGGCGATGAGCTGGGCGTACTGGGCGCCGAAGTCGACGACGAGAACGGGTGGCACCTGCGTTGCGGTGGGTGTCTGGGTCATGTGCTCAATCCTAATGTGCTTGGCGGGTGCGGGATCAGCCCTCGACAGGGGCGACGACGACGGCGGCGTCGAGTTCGTCCTGGACGCGGTGGTGGACGCGGCGCTCGAGGATGAAGGACATGACCGGTACGACGCCGGCCAGCGCCAAGACCAGCAGCCGGCTGAGCTTCCAACGCATCGTCTGGTTCAGCCACAGGCAGGAGATGAGGTAGACGACGTAGCACCAGCCGTGGCTGATCGCGATCGCGGCGGCGAGGTTGAAGTTTCCGATCATCAGCGCCTGGGACACGTCGCCGTTCATGATGAGCCCGACGATGATGTACTTGTAGATCATCTCGACGGTGAGGATGAGCAGCAGGGTGCCGGTGATGATCGCCATGACCCGGTAGAAGCGCGAGGCGTTGAGCGCTGAGGTGTAGCGGCTGTAGAGCCAGACGTTGTCATCGGAGAGGTCGGGCCGGGCGTCGTCGGGGTGCTGGCGGGCATCATGGGGGTCAGTGACCATCGGTGTCCTTCATCGGGTGCTGCTGAGGCTGAGCGGCCTGGCCGGTTCCCTTGGCTCCGGCGGGCTTGACGACCACATAGTCTACTGTCTTCCCCGCCGCCGCGCGCTGCTGGGCGAGGTGGGCGTCGCGCAGTAGCCGCCACCAGATGTAGAAGGCGAAACCGGCGAAGAACAGCCATTCGAGGGCGTAGACGCCGGACTGCAGGTCGAAGCCGCCGGATTCGTCGGCGCTCAGGTGCACGCGGGTGAGGCCGTCGACCGCTGCCGAGGCGCCGGGCCCGGAGTCCTGTTCGGGGAACAGATAGCCGGAGTAGGTGTAGATGTCGAAGAGGTTGACCAGCTGGGAGGTCGACACGGTGCGCACCTGCCCGGGCGGCAGTCCCTCGGTCGATTCCGGTCCTTCGATCGGGCCGAGCCGGGCGGTCATCTCCACCGGGCCGTCATGGGCGCGCGAGCTCATCGCCGCCTCTTCGCTCTCCACCCAGCCGCGCACCACCGGGATGGCGATCGGGCGGGTCTCATCCGCCTCGGCGGCAGCCGGCAGTCCTGCCGCCTCACCGAACCGGGCATCGTCGGGGACGAACATCGTCACTACCCAGAAGCCCTCCGTGCCGTCGTGGTAGCGGCCGGTGACCGCGACCTGCGCATCGGGCAGGTAGTGGCCGGTGAGCTTCACCCGCTGGTCGGCGACGAGCCCGGGCTGCGGGACCTGGGCTTGGACGACCTCATTGAAGTCCTTGACGATATCGATTTCCTGGGAGCTGATGGCGTCGTTCTTGTGCTGGGCGCGGTTGAGCTGCCAGTAGGACAGCCCGACGAAGGCGGTGGCGAGCAGCAGGACGAGGGCGAGGAAGCCCATCCAGCGTGGAGTGAAGGCGAGTCGGAGCATACGGATCGCTCAGCGCTGTGCGGCGCGCCGGCTCAGAAGCCCGCGATCTGCGGCTGGTATGGGGAGACGACGACGTCGACGCGCTGGAACTCCTTGAGATCCAGGTAGCCGGTCGTCGCCATCGCCCGGCGCAGCGCCCCGGCGAGGTTGACTTCGCCGATCGCGGTGTGGCCGGGGCCGAAGAGCAGCTGTTCGAGCGGGGCGACAGTGCCGATGTCGACGCGGCGGCCGCGCGGCAGCTGCGAGTGGTGGGCCTCGGCACCCCAGTGGCAGCCCTTGCCGGGGGCCTCTTGGGCGCGCGCGAGCGCGGAGCCGAGCATCACGGCGTCAGCGCCCATGGCGAAGGCCTTGATGATGTCACCGGAGGTGCCGAGTCCGCCGTCGGCGATGACGTGGACGTAGCGGCCGCCGGATTCGTCCATGTAGTCCCGGCGGGCGGCGTGCACATCGGCCAGTGCGGTGGCCATCGGGGCGTGGATGCCCAGGGTCCTGCGGGTGGTGGCGGCTGCTCCCCCGCCGAAGCCGACGAGCACACCGGCGGCACCGGTGCGCATGAGGTGCAGGGAGGCGGTGTAGGTTGCAGCGCCGCCGACGATGACGGGCACGTCGAGTTCGTAGATGAAGCGCTTGAGGTTGAGCGGTTCGGCGTTGGAGGAGACATGCTCGGCCGACACGGTGGTGCCGCGGATGACGAACAGGTCGACGCCGGCGTCGACGACGGTGCGCCAGTACTCCTGCGTGCGCTGTGGGGTCAGTGCGCCGGCGACGGTGACGCCTGCTTCGCGGATCTCGGCGAGCCGGGCGGTGATGAGCTCTTCCTTGATCGGCTCGGCGTAGATCTGCTGCATCCGCTCTGTGGCCTGTTCGGCCGGCAGCGTGGCGATCTCGTCGAGGTAGGGCTGCGGGTCCTCGTAGCGGGTCCACACGCCTTCGAGGTCGAGCACGCCGAGTCCGCCGAGCTTGCCGAGCGCGATGGCTGTGGCCGGGGAGGCGACGGAGTCCATCGGGGCGGAGATGAACGGGATGTCGAAGTGATAGGCGTCGATCTGCCAGTCGAGGGAGACGTCCTGCGGGTCGCGGGTGCGCCTGGCCGGGATGATCGCGATGTCATCCAGGGAGAAGGCCCGCAGGCCGCGCTTGCCTTTGCCGATTTCGATTTCGCTGCTCACACCTCCAGGGTATCGCAGGCCCCAGACGCAGCTCTCATCGGCTGTTCAGGCACGCAGCCGGCGCTGCTGTGGTCAGTCGCCGGTGGCGCCGTCGAGGTGTTCGCGGATGAGGTCGGCGTGGCCGAGGTGACGGTTGTACTCCTCGATCATGTGCACGAGCATCCAGCGGATGCTCCACGGCTCGCCTTCGCGTGGTGGTGCGGCAACGGGCGCGGACAGGTCGGTGATGCCTGCGGTGATCCCACGCGAACGGGCGGCGGTGTCGGTGAACAGGGCCCGCGCCTCGGCGGCGGGGATCTCGGCTGCGAGGTCCCAGTCCCAGTCGCTGCTGTCCTCCCACGGTGCGGTGTCCCACGGCGCGGCGGGCGGGCGGCCGGCCACACGGTGGCCGAACCAGTAGTCCTCGACGAAGGCCATGTGGGTGAGCAGCCCGGCCAGGGTCATCGTCGACGGTGCCAGCGGCGTGCGCAGCGGCCGGCGGTGCGATGTTCGCTCAGTCGGTCATCGTGGCTGCCAGCTCGGCGAGCTGCTGGGGTGTGCCGGTCATGATCGCGGCGGCGTGTGCCGTGATCTGCTCGATCGGCCAGTCCCACCACCGCACGCGGCGCAGCAGGTCGACCTCGTCTGGTGTGAAGCGGCTGCGGATGTGCCGGGCCGGGTTGCCGGCCACCACCGCATAGGTTGCGACATCGCCGGTCACCACCGACCTCGCGCCGATGATCGCGCCGTCGCCGATCGTGACGCCGGGCAGGATCATCGCCTCGCGGCCGATCCACACATCATTGCCGATCGTCGTGTCACCGGCCTGTTCCAGGCTCGTGAAGTGGGGTTCCCCGCAAGTTGTGGACACGTGAACCACATCACGCAGCCTGCGTAGACGCTTC
>NZ_JALXPM010000081.1:0-4816 GCF_025147615.1 Brevibacterium luteolum
TGATCTCCTGTGCAAGAGCTGCGCCTCAGCAGCACCAGCTGCACTGGCTCCCGCCTCCGGGGCTCGTGCAGCCCGGAGTGCACAGGCTGATGCTGGTGAGCATGGGCTCGGCATCAGCGTCGGTGGGCATGGCATCGATGTCGATCTCGAGATCGATGTCCATGACCTTCTCGGCTTCCAGCGTTGCAGTCATAGTGTCGTCACCTCCTTCCCGGGGCTTCGACGTCCGCGGCGCCGGCCTGCCGGCCAGGCCGTCGGGTTCTCGTCGAGCCTCCGACTTCAGACTAACGCAGGTAACCACCTAAGTAAAGCGGGTGGGTCTGGCCTGTGACTACGCGCACTGGGCAGCCGTTGACGAGACCGATGAGCCGACAGCGTGTTGCGTAGTCGTCACTTTGGGGCGGCGTCCCTCTTGCGGGTCGGCGAACGGGAAGACCCGCGGATCTACGCCTGGAGCTGCTTCTTGCCCCGCTGCGCAGCATTGTGGATCGGGGCGGCGAGCGCACGGGAAGGCAGCCGACGACACTGTTGCAGGCTCCCGTCTGGCGTGCCGAGAGCGCAAGCCCGAGCACCCTTGACAACTAAGGCGCTCAACTTAGAATCGGAAGCGGTGGGGTGCGCCTTTTCGTGGCTTCGCGGGGTGCTTCGACCCTCGCTGGTTGCGTGCGCGACGCGATCATCACCGAGTGCAAAGGGTGGTAAGAATGCGTAGAACCCTAGAGGAGGAGTCCGCGTCCCCGGAGACGGGGACCACGCCTGGTCGCGCGCTGCTGCGCGTCCTGTTGAAAGAGCGGGCGACGTTGCTCGTTGCCGCAGCGGTCTCGGTCGTCGGGGCGGGGGTGAGCCTCGCACAGCCGCTTGTGATCAATCAGTTGATCAGCAGCATCGGCCACCAGCCCGTCGGCGGCTGGGTTTTGCTGGTTGTGGTGCTCGTGCTTGTTGCGGCTGTCCTGCAGGGACTCAGACAGTACATCCTCACGCGGACGGGTGAATCGGCGATTCTGAGGCTGCGAAGGCAACTGGTCCAGCACCTACTGCGGCTTCCCATTAGTGTTCACGACTCTCACCGCACGGGAGACTTAGTTACACGTCTCAGTTCGGATACAACCATGGTGCGGACGGCCTTCACGGGGGGTCTTCTGGACGCGTTCGGGGGACTGATCCTCGTGTCTGGCGCCATCGTCGCGATGGCTCTGATCGACCCGATGATGCTGCTCGTCGTGCTTGTCGTCAGTGTCTCCGCTCTTTGTCTGATCGTTTTCGCCTCCCGAAAGATTCAACGCTTCACCACCGCTGCCCAAGAGGCAGTCGGTCGGCTCGGAGCGAGCATGGAGCGTGCTCTCTCTGCGATCCGGACGGTCCGAGCGACGTCGGCCGAACGTCAGATGGACTCGGAGATCGCGGGCGAAGCTGAGACTGCGTATCGGCAAGGGGTCCGGATCGCACGTATAGACGGGGTGCTTGGCCCCTCCAGCGGTCTGGCCATGCAAGCCGCTTTCCTCGCCGTGCTAGGGGTAGGCGGAGCGCGAGTGGCCGCAGGCAGGATTGACGTCGCCGATCTCGTCTCATTCGTCCTCTTCCTGTTCTTGGTCACGATGCCGCTGAGCCAGATTGTCACGGCAATCGTCACGGTCAGGGGAGCTTTGGGTGCCATGGAGCGGATCCAGCAGATCCTGCGGATACCCTCGGAGAGCGCAAACGATTCCCTCAAGGCATTCGAGAATACGCGTCTGGACTGCGAAGGAAAGCACCTGGTTGTTGAGGAGGTTGCGTTCCGCTATCACACTGGGGAAATCGCACTCGTCGACGTCTCTTTGGAAGCGAAGCGCGGAGAGTTCGTAGCGATCGTAGGCCCGTCGGGATCCGGAAAGTCTACTTTGCTGTCGCTCATTGAACGCTTCTACGACGCCGACTCTGGGCGCATCCTCCTTGACGGCGAGAGTATCTATGAGATGGACCGGCGCGTCCTTCGACAACAAATCGCTTACGTGGAACAAAATGCTCCCGTGCTTGCGGGGTCGGTGCGAGAGAACCTTCTTCTGGGAGATGTGCAGGCCTCAGACACGGAGTGCTGGAGCGCATTGAGAAGTGTGAACCTGGAGAAGCGGTTCCTCGACTCGCACGGGCTCGAATCTCCTCTCGGCGATCGTGGCATCAACCTGTCCGGCGGCGAATGCCAACGGCTTTCGCTTGCGCGGCTCCTTCTCTCCGAAGCTCCCGTCTTGTTACTCGATGAACCAACGTCGAGCGTAGACTCCCACAACGAGGACCTCATCCAAACAGCGATCAGTGCGAGTGCTCGAGACCGCACAGTAATTATGGTTGCTCATAGACTTTCAACGGTGCAGGCAGCCGATCGCATCATCGTTCTCGATTCGGGGAGAGTCGCCGCGCAAGGGAGCCACCACGAACTCATGCACGCCAGCCCTCTGTACAGGAGCCTCGCAGCCCACCAACACCTGGAGTGAGACTCCGCCACGCGTGAAGAACCGTCTGCGGCAACGTACATCGGACCCAGGGGCAACGGAAGATTGGTCGAGACTGATGGCCGCAGGCCCACCTTGTCCAGCATCACGTGCCGCGGGGACTAAACTGGGCGCATGACTCATGCGCATCGTCTCACCGTCGCAGCTCCGCGACCACCGGTCCCACGGCGCGAGCGCACGTGATGCTCGTGGGCGGAGACACTCCACGCCGGTGCGGCGATTCCTCCGCGTCCATGGGACCGGTCGCCGTGGTCGGATCGACAGGCTTCGTCGGGGCGGGCATACTCCGTGCATTACTCGATTCGAATGACTGCGTGCGCGTCCTCACGCGGTCTTACATCGATCCGATTCCCGGCGTCCAAACCACAACGGCGCCCACAGGTCTCGACTCTGAATCCGCTATCCATGAGTTACTCAACGGCGCACGAGCTATCGTCCACGCTGCCAGCTACACCGGGGAAGACGAAGACGAGCAATACCGAACTAACGTTGCAGGTACATCACGCTTGCTCAAGGTCGCGACACAGCTGCGCATCCCACGGTTCATCTACGTGAGCACCTGCGGAGTGTACGGAGGTGCTCTTCAACCCGGAATGAAAGAAGACGAGGTCGCACCTCGCCCTCGATCAGCGTTGAGCAAGTCAAGGTACGCTGCCGAAACGATGGTGCGCGAGAACAGTGGGATCATCTTGCGCCCCCACTTTGTACTCGGCCGAGGAGACCGGTGGGTTATACCAGCGTATCTCCAGCTCCTCCGCCGATACCCCGCGCTGGCGCAAGCGGCAGGAGGACGCACTTCTTTCATCAACCGGAAGCGGCTCGGTCAAATCGTGACGACCATCTGTCAGGCGCCTACGCTCCGTTATAACCTGTACCATGTCGCAGACCCGCAGCCGACTTCGGCCTATACAGTTCTCAAAACTATCGCAGGCTTGCTTCCTTCCATCGATCAGGCGACAGGGTCCACGCGAAGTCCTATGCGGCATGAGCACGCAGATGTTCCTGAGGCGTTGCGTAGCAAAGCCAGATTCTTATTCGAAGACACCTGGGTAAGTACGGCACGGCTCACAAGTGAGTTTGCAGAAGCCGGCTCTCGGGCCGAGCTCATATATGCGGAAGATGCCGAATGGTACCAGGATGCCTACATGTCTAAATGGTAGAGACCTGGGTTCATGCTTGGACCAGTACTTCGATGGTAAAGTATTGGGCTTCCATAGCTGAGACGATACAAGTAGAAAGGTCACACGTGACAAAGCGCAGGGAGCCAAGTCAGGAACGCGGGCAACGGACCCAGCGAGCGATCATTGAGGGCGCCGCCCGAGTGTTCGAAAACAAGGGGTACTCAGATGCAACGCTGTCCGACATTACGCGCGCTTCGGGTATATCTCAAGGCTCGCTCTATTTTCACTTTAAGACTAAGGAGCAAATTGCTCTCGGCGTGATACAGGAGCAACATGATCGCATGTACGCCGAGATTAATGAGGGCCTCGACGACGCTTCCGATCCCTTGGTCCAGCTGTTTCGAGCTTCCTATGTGATTTGCATAAAACTGCAGGAGGACGCAGTGACTCGGGCTGGCATTAACCTCGCGCTAGGCCAGGGTGCTCTTCGGGAAGCCTCGGCCCGTTCGTATGGAGAGTGGACCAGAGGGGTGGGCTACTTGCTCAACCGCGCGATACGAACAGGAGTTCTCGACGGTGATCTCCCGCCGGAGAGACTCGCAAGATCGTTGGTCGCATACTTCACCGGCAGTCAGCTCATGTCCCAAGCCACATGCGACCGCGAGGACCTGTTCGAGTCAGTCGCAGACATGTGGAAGGTATTCGTCAAGGCCAATGCGGTAGGGCAGATCCGGCGAGCAGGCTACTTCGGTACTATCGGCGAGCTATTCGAGTCCCGTAAGTCAATGGGGTCAACCGAAACGGCATAGGGCCGTCCAAACGGACGGGCTGCCGCGGGGGACGTGCCCCTGGTGCGAGACGAGGAGGCGCCTAGGTGCTATCGCCTAAGCTCCGGGACCCCGTTGCGCTCTATACTAAGTCTGTGATACTAAGTCTGTGGCCTCACTTGTTAACGACGACGAGCCTGGCGGAGGGTGCTGTGAAGGATTTTGACGAGATACTTGGCGATTCTGACAAGCGATACCTGTCCAACGGTTACAGGAATGTAAGTCACGCGGTAACCCTGCATCGCCCTCTTGGCTGCCGGGTCTACCAGTCGAGGGATGTGCAGGATGTTGATGTCAGCGTTGTCTATCCGACCCATTGGTCAAGTAAGCCGGGTGGCCAGATCGATCCACATTTATCCTCCTTTGATGCAATGATTCTCGG
>NZ_JALXPM010000082.1:0-4322 GCF_025147615.1 Brevibacterium luteolum
GCCGGGCCTTCATCGGGTCGATGCCCTTGGGGATCGGCGGGTTCTTCGTCACCGAGCCGAGAGCGGTCAGCCGGTTGCGCACAGCGAGGATCTCCGCCTTGTTCAGCTTGCGCGGCAGCCGGTGGACGGTGCGCACGATCTTGCTCATGGGGATCTGGCCGTCCTGGTCGCCGCCCTGCAGGGTGTAGATCGGCACATTGGGCAGCACGCGTTCGTGGCGTTTCTTCTGCTTGGCCAGCAGCTTCTCGACCCGGCCCTTGGGTCCTTCGCTCATGAGCACGACTCCGGCCTTGCCGGTGGAGCGGAAGACGAGGTCGCGGCTGCGCGGGTCGACGTCGACGGGCTGCTCATCCATCAGCCAGCCGCGCCGGCAGGTGTTGAGCACCGCACCGATCGCACCAGGCTGGCCCTCCATCTCCTTGAACGCGGCAGTCTCGGCGAAGCGGCCGAGCATGAACAGGGCCAGGAAGATGCCGAGCATGAGGCCCAGGAGCGTCCACAGCCAGATCGCGCCGAAGAGGAAGCCCACCCCGACGCCCAGGGCGGTGAGGCCGACGATCGCGGCGAGCATGAGCCAGACGGTGGCGGGGTTGTGCTTCTTCGACAGCTGCACAACCTGGCGCATCTGCGCGATGCGGCCCGGCTTGCTCGGATCCTTCGGCTTGCGCTTGAAAAAGCGGCGCGGCTTCTCTTCTGACATTCCTGTGCTCAATCAGCTTTCATTGGTGTGGCGGATGACGCCCCAGACGTGCTGGGCGGACAACCTAGAATTGTACCTCTTCGCCGGGTCCGAAGGTATTCACGACCGCCTGCGCTTCCTGCTTGGCCGGCATCTCCCGGTCGAGGTGCATCAGGTGGGCCGGGATCTCCTCACCGCGGCGGCGCATCGCCTGCGCCCACAGCCGGCCGGCCCGGTAGGACGAGCGCACGAGCGGGCCGCTCATGACGCCGGCAAAGCCGATCTCCTCACCGGCATCCCGCAGCTCGACGAAGTCCTGCGGCTTGACCCACCGCTCGATCGGATGGTGCCGCGGAGACGGGCGCAGATACTGGGTGATGGTCAGCAGGTCGGTGCCGGCATCGTAGAGGTCCTGCATCGCCGCGATGACCTCGTCATTCGTTTCGCCCATGCCGAGGATGAGGTTCGACTTCGTCACCAGCCCGGCATCGCGGGCCTTTGTGATGACCGACAGCGAGCGCTCGTAGCGGAAGCCGGGCCGGATCCGCTTGAAGATCCGCGGGACGGTCTCGACATTGTGGGCCAGCACTTCGGGCCGAGAGGAGAACACCTCGGCGAGCTGGTCGTCGTCGGAGTCGAAGTCCGGGATGAGCAGCTCGACACCGGTCTGGTGGCCATCCTCATGCTCGATCGCGTGGATGAGGCGCACCGTCTCGGCGTAGAGCCAGGCACCGCCGTCGTCGAGGTCGTCGCGGGCGACGCCGGTGATCGTCGAGTAGCGCAGGCCCATCGTCGCCACAGACTCAGCTACGCGGCGCGGCTCATCGGCATCGAAGTCGGCCGGCTTGCCGGTGTCGATCTGGCAGAAGTCGCACCGGCGGGTGCACTGCTCACCGCCGATGAGGAAGGTCGCCTCGCGGTCCTCCCAGCATTCGAAGATGTTCGGGCAGCCGGCCTCCTCGCACACTGTGTTGAGCTTCGAGGAGCGCACCAGGGACTTGAGCTCGGTGAATTCCGGGCCGATGTTGGCCTTCGCCTTGATCCAGGCCGGCTTCCTCTCGATCGGCGTCTGGGCGTTACGTGCCTCGACACGCAGCATCTTGCGTCCTTCAGGAGCAATCGTCACTGTGGGTCCTTCTCGTCGGTGGTCGTGCCTCGGGCAGATGCGCCGGCCGGCGCAGGTGGTGCGGGGGCTTCCATTGTCTCAGGCGCTGATGTGCCTGGCGAGCGCCGCTTCGACTGCTGGAGCGACGTCGGCGGGGGTGATGGTGCGGCCGGTTTCGGCGGCCAGGCTCGTGACTCCGGCGTCGGCGATGCCGCAGGGCACGATCGAGTCGAAGCCGGTGTTGTCGTTCGAGCAGTTGAGGGCCAGTCCGTGCATCGTCACGCCCTCGTGGATGCGGATGCCGATCGCCCCGATCTTGCGCTCCGGCTGCGTCTCCGTGGCGGCCAGCCACACGCCGGAGCGCCCGTCGACCTTCATCGTCTCGATGCCGAGGGACGCGCACACGTCGATGAGGGCGTCTTCGATCTGGTCGACGAAGAGCTTGACGTCCTTGGCGTCGTTGAGCCGGTAGATGAGGTAGACGACGAGCTGGCCGGGTCCGTGCCAGGTGATCTTGCCGCCGCGGTCGACGTCGATGACCTCTGTGCCGTCAGTCGGGCGCTCGTGGTCTTCGGTGCGCTTGCCTGCGGTGTAGACGGGGGAGTGCTCCAGGAACAGCAGGGTGGACTCGCGCGTGCCGGCGATGACCTCGGCGTGGTAGCGCTGCTGGAGATCCCAGGCGCTGCGGTAGTCGACGTAGTCGGGCGCATACCCGAGGCATTCCACTGTGAATGACATGCACTCACCCTATGCCGCACGCTGCAGGCGGGCAAAGCCGTGCGCAGCCGCCGCCGGCAGTTATCCACAGATCCGCAGAAGGCATCGAAACACGCGGATGCCCAGACGTAGCCTTGCCGCACAGCCCATCAGAACCACCGCAGACTGGAGGGACATGGCCGAGCAGACGTGGCACACCGTCGCCGAGGTGGCACCGGGGATCCGCCGCATCAGCACAGGGCAGCGCACCGCCTGGTTCCTGCCCGAGGGCGATGTGGCCGATATCACGCACCGGTGGCCGGGAATCGGCACCGCCGAGCTCACTGGCGGGCCGGTGAGCTGCGATCCTGCCGCCGTTCCCGAGGCGGAGGGCACCCGCGCAAGCGACGTCGCCTCAGTCGATGGGCAGCCCGCCCATGTGCTCGGCCAGCCGCGGCAGGCAGGCGGCAACGGGCTCATCGTGCCCCGCTTCCACGGCGGTCTGCTCGTCGATGCGCTGCGCAGGTATGCCGGGCTGACCCTCGGGCAGACTCTGGCGGTGCTCGGTGCCTGCCTGGAGGCGCTGTGTGCCGCCCCTGCACCGAGTTCCGGCCGGTTGCGCTGCCACCGCAGCGCCTTCGGCGTCGATGATGCCGGTGCCATTCACCTCGTGCCCGGCCATACGGTGCCGGTTGAGTCAGTGTCGAGCGAGGCGGTCGAGTTCGGTCAGCTTGCCTATCTGTGCCTGACCGGCCTGACATGGGAGGAGCACGGGGTGCCGGTGCCAGACCTCACCCCAGCCGTTCCGGAGCCGTTGGCCGGCATCATCATCGAACTGCTCGAAGCCGAACCCGGCGGCGGTCCCGCGCCCGGGCCCGAGCTGCTGACGAGGCTTGCGGCAATGGGCGAGCCGGAGCAGATTCCGTTCGTCCCCGTCGAGGCGGAGGTCTCGGTGTCCGAGGCGGTGACCGCCCAGCTGCGCGTCGACGCACGCGTCGCGTCGGCACTCACCGGCCGCTATGAGCGCAGCCGCGAGCGCACCTCAGGCGGCCGGCGTGAAGAAAGGGCTCGCCGGGCCGAAGACAGCACCAAGGGCAGCGGGATCGGCCGGCTGCGCGCCGCCGCCGGGCACACCGGACGCGACCGCATGCGCAGGAAGGACTCCACTCAGCACACCGCAGCCACGAAGCGCAAACGGCAGCAGAAGCGGCCTGCGCGGCAGGAACGAGACACCGGCTCGAGGGCGCTCCGGCTCCCGCGGCTGCCGTTGAACCGCACGATGCTCATCGGCGCTGCGGCCGCACTCGTGCTGAGCCTGTCGGGGATCGCGCTGCTCACCGGTCTCATCGATCCCGGAGGTGAGGCAGTCGCCCCGGGCAGTGCCGGCCATAACCCGCCCAGCGACCAAGCAACTGAAGGCCCTGCGGCGACCACCGCCTCGGGGCCGGAGAACCCCAAGGACGCGTTCGCTGCGCTCACCCGCAGACGCGAGCAGGCCTACCACCTCGGCGATGCCGCAGCGCTGGCGGAGCTGACGGTCGCAGGCTCCCCGGCAGCGGCAGCCGATGGCGCAGCCGACGTCGAGGCCTTCCAAGGCAGTGACATCAGCATTGACATCGAATCGGCTCAGATCACGCAGCAGGAGACGGACCGAGCCGAGCTCGACGTCGCCACACGGACGCAGGTGAGCGCACCGGATGGGTCCGGCCACGACTACGGCAGCGTGCGCATGCGCGTCGAGTTGCGCCGCGAGGACGGCAGCTGGAGGGTCTATGACGCGATCGAGCAGAGCTGAGACGGGCTGAGACGACACTGCGGGTGGGATGCCGGAGCATCCCACCC
>NZ_JALXPM010000083.1:0-3793 GCF_025147615.1 Brevibacterium luteolum
GCAATAGACCTGCCAGTGTCAATGACAAGACCCGCAGCCTCGACCCGATACTCCTGCGTATAAGAACGCCGCTGGCGCTTCTGATCTGACATACTGAACATCCTTCCAGCAGGACAGCAAATCCCGCTAACTCGGGTGTCCACTAAACGAGGGTAACCTCAGTGAGTGATTTCGGCACGGATTATTCCCGCGGACAGAGCTGGTGAAAGTGATGCACGGGACCGTGGCCGTGACCGACGTCGAGGAGGTCGCTGGCGATGAGAGCATCGTGAAGATACCGCTTGGCCTGGCGCGCACTGTCTTGCGCCGAGTGACCGGGCAGCAGCGAGGCGATCGCCGACGACAGTGTGCAGCCGGTTCCGTGGTCGTTGAGAGTCTCGACTCTGGCGGCGGTGAATGCACGGGCTCCCTCCGGCCCGCAGATAGTCGACGTGGGACACCTCGTGCGTGAGGTGTCCGCCCTGAGTAGCACCCAGGGAGAACCGAGGCTGCGCAGCCGGGTGCCCTGATCGTGCATCTGCTGCCAGGTTGTGGCTTCCTCGGTGTCGAGGAGGACCGCAGCCTCGGGGAGGTTCGGCGTGATGATCGTCGCCAGCGGGACGAGCGTGTCCCGGACGGCGGCCACGGCGTCGGTGTCGAGAAGGTGATCGCCGCTCTTGGTACCATTGCCGAGCACGATGTTCTCGGCTTCGTGCTGTCGGAGCCGGTCGGCGACGACCTCGGTGTTCGCGGCGTTGGCGACTATGCCGATCTTCACCGCGTCGACACGGACATCGTCGAAGGCCGCATCGATCTGCTTGCCGACGAAAGAGGGGTCGAGGGGAACGAAGGAGCGCACGCCGCAAGTGTTCTGAGCAACGACCGCGGCGGCGGCTGTCACACCGTAGGCACCTATCGCTGTGAACGCCTTGAGATCGGCCTGGACACCAGCACCACTGGTCGGGTCGGTTCCCGCTATCGAGAGGACAATGTGAATCGTCACGCTCTCACCTCGTTCTGCGCGACGGCAACGGCGTACCGGGCGACATCGACGACGTCCTTGCTCAGCGTCAGCTGGGCGTCGTCGACCTCGTCGAGGGCAAACCACCCAGCTTCCAGGGCATCGTCACCGGCACGCAGGGATCCGGACCGCCACCGGCACGCCACGGCGATGAGGACGAAGTGGCTGACCAGATCGCCATCCGTGCCGCGATCGAAGGCATCGATCGACGTCAGGACGCCGATGGCGTCGCCCACGAGACTAGTCTCCTCGGCCAGCTCACGCTCGGCCGCTTGCGTGATGGTTTCTCCGAACTCGATTTTCCCACCGGGGAAGCCCCAGTACCCGGCATCGGGCGGATTCGCCCGACGCACCAAGGCCACACGGTCATCGTCGATGACGACGCAGAGAACGGCTACCGTCGGCCGCGCACGGCCGACGTCCGAATCGGCGGGAGGAATCGACACTGTGGCCTCACTTCTGGAGGCCAGCGACGGGAGCAAGCGCTACGAGACCAGTCCCTTCGCCGGCATGATCCGGATCAGGTTCTAAGGGTCACCACGCCGACCATCGTCCAGTGGTATCTCAGCCCCTTGACGGGGCACCCCTCGGTAACACCGAGCCTACCAGAAGGCCGCCACTGTGTGTCCAGACTGTCGCCACAAGTCCCTGTCCCGCGGTCCGAGGCTGCGTGACACGAACCCCAACATCGGTGCAGATGGCGCGCCATAGAGCCCGGCACTCGTTACCGGCGCGATCAACGCGAGGCGGTATAAGCGTCGATCGCATTGTTGGAAACACGCCCGAGACCAGAGACGTCTTACCGATCTCACGCGCCCATTTCCGAAGCTCGGCCAGGGGTAGCGACGATGCTGACACGATGCATTGTTCAGCCTTTGCGGCGCACGAGATGGACGACGGAGGCTGACCGGCCGCGCCGCTATAACGCAGATGTCCAATGCGTGGGACTGATGCAAGGGGAGGTGACAATCAGGGTGTCACGCTGCGGCTGCAGGTGAGTCAGTAATTGCTTCGTACTCGACAGGTGTCAATCGGCCCAACCGGGCTTGCCGACGGCGCCGTCATCGGTGCGCTGCGGCTGGCCGATGAGATCCGCGCGGAATCGCACGATGCCGTCGCTGCCCTGCACGCAGCCGGGGTGCAGGTCGTGATGATCACCGGTGACGCACAGGCAGTCGCCGACACCGTCGCAGCAGAGCTCGGCATCGACCGGGTGTTCGCCGGCGTCAGGCCCGAGGACAAAGCCGCCACAGTGGGAGCTCCAGCGTGAGGGCAGGCGTGTGGCGATGGTCGGGGACGGTGTCAACGATGCTCCGGCGCTCGCCCAGGCAGACGTCGGCATCGCGATCGGTGCGGGCACCGATGTGGCGATCGGCTCCGCTGGTGTCATCCTCGCCTCGTCAGATCCGCGTTCGGTGCTCTCGGTCTTCGAGCTCTCGCGTGCGACGTACCGGAAGATGAAGCAGAACCTGTGGTGGGCTGCCGGCTACAACCTCATCTCGGTTCCACTTGCCGCCGGCGTGCTGGCACCGGTCGGCTTCGTGCTGCCGATGAGCATCGGCGCCATTCTCATGTCCGCCTCCACAGTCGTGGTGGCGCTCAACGCGCAGCTGCTGCGCCGTCTCGACCTCTCACCGGCTGCCAGCACCGCTGCCGTGCTCGAGTCCTGACGCACCGAACCGGATTAAGGTCACTCCGTCTGCGGCCGCTGCTGCTCAACGCCCGGTGACGCAGCCTCAGCCGTCCGTGCCGGTTGTGTGCCAGCGGCGACTTCCGCCTCGGGCGCGGTGGTCTGACCTGCGGCCGTCGACGTCCCCGCGGGGACGTCCCCAGCCGCAGCCGGCTCCTCATCGACACCGTGCGTGCGCAGCTCGCCGGCGCGGTAGGCGTGGTAGTAGGCGACGACGACCTCGTCATCGGAGTGGCGAGTCGCCAGGCTCACCGCGATGAGCACGATCGCCGAGGTGATGAGACCGGGCAGGATCTCGTGGATGCCGAAAGGCTGGCCGGAGAAGCGCCACACGAGTGAGACGGCCATCGCGGCCGGGAGTACACCAGCTTCCTCAGCTCCCGGCCGCAGGAAGCTGAAGACGAGGCCATCCGCACCGTCATCGAAGCCGCCCGCCGCACCGGTTGCCGCGCGCACATCCTCCACCTGTCGTCCGCGGCAGCGCTCAAGGAGATCGCCGCGGCACGCGAGGAGGGCGTCCGGCTGACCGTCGAGACCTGCCCGCACTACCTCGTGCTCGCCGCCGAGGACATCCCGGGCGGCGCGACGACCTTCAAGTGCTGCCCGCCGATCCGTGAGGAATCGAACCGGACGGCACTGTGGGAGGGCCTGCGCAGCGGCATCATCGACTGCGTGGTCTCCGACCACTCGCCGTCGACCGCCGAGCTCAAGTTGCTCGACAGCGGTGACTTCGGCGAAGCCTGGGGCGGCATCTCGCCCCTTCAGCTCGGTCTCTCACTGCTCTGGACGGAAGCCCAGCAGCAGGGTATCGACCTCGCCGAGGTCGTCGGCTGGATGTCCGAGGCGCCTGCCCGAATCGCCGGCGTTGAGGGCAAGGGCTGGATCGCCGAAGGCGCCTCGGCTGACTTCGCCGTCTTCAACCCGGAATGCCGTTGGGAAGTCCGGGCTGAGGATCTCTGGCACCGCAACCCGATCACCGCCTATGAGACCCGCGAAGTCCTCGGGAAGGTCGAGCAGACCATCCTGCGCGGACAGCGCGTGGACTTCACGACCCCACACGGTCAGCTCCTGCGCCGCCAGGGCTGATCCTGAGGCCGCCGTTG
>NZ_JALXPM010000084.1:0-3787 GCF_025147615.1 Brevibacterium luteolum
TCCCCGCGGTGACGTCGCCGGCTTCAGGGGGTGCGCATGAGCTGGGCGGTCAGGTGCCGGGTCATCTGGCAGCCGACAGCGGCCATGTCGAAGTTGACGGTCAGGTCGTTGCCGGCGAAGACGAATCGGCGCTTGGTCATCTCCACGTTCTTCGCCGTCGAGGTGTTGAGCACCCGGCCGGTGAGGTGCAGGACGATCCGCTCGTCGGTGAGATCGATGTGCCCTTCGAGCAGCTCGGTCTGACCGGTCGGCTGGGCGATGGTGAACTCCGCCCAGTCACCGACCAGCCTCAGGTAGCCGGTCTCGACGTGCATCGGCTTGCCATCAGGTGACCAGGTGCGCTGGGAGTAGGCGAGGAACGGCTTGCCGACATCGCGGAACTCCGTCTCCTCCCGGTACTCGAAGTCATCGATCGTCGGGTACTCGCCGAAACCGCTGCCGCTCCAGGCGCCGGCGATCCGTTCGAAGGCGGGGTGTGAGGTCATAGCTGAATCGTATCCGCGGCCGTCCCCGGCCGGTAGACCGAGGTGCCGGGAACCCCGGTCTGGATCCCGGCCTCGGGCATATGGCGCGGGTGGATCCGACCCGCCCGATGGGAAGCAATCGGGCTGTGAAACTGTTGTACCTGACAGCTGCTGTTTCCCATCCCAGCGGCTCCGTCCCCAGCAGTGTGTCAGCACCGCTTCGATCGCTAGGAGTGATTCCGTGAGCACCCCGCAGACCCCGCTCAGCCGCAACGAGCAGATGTGGGTCACCGAACGCGTCAACGCCCCCGGATGGGGTGTGTTCTACGGCATCGTCGCGATTGTCTTCGGCATCGTGCTGGCGATCTCGTCCTGGATGGCCGACATCAGCCAGGCGGCGCTCATCATCTGCCTCATCGCCTGCGCCTTCATCACCGGCCTCGGCGTGTGGATCACCCTGCGCGCGGCCACCCGGATCACACCGCTGCAGCGGCTGCGCAAGGGCCGCGAACCCGACCACGTCGATGCCGTCGTGATCGTCTCGATCTCCGACCTGCGCGGCATGGTGCTGCGCTACGCCAACGGCGGAGAGGTCACCCTGCGCGGACCGGCCCCGACACCTGCTGAGGGCAAGGACACGGTGCCGGTCAGCCTCGGTGAGACGGTGAAGCTGAGCTCGTGGGTGCCGGCGAACAAGTCGGCGCCGATGATCGGACGCATCGACTTCAGCGACGGCGCCCGGGCGATCGGCGAGCTCGAAGAACCGCTCTGAAGAAGCGCCTCAGCTGCGCTGAACGACGACGGCGGTCGCGATCGCTGCGATCCCCTCGCCGCGGCCGGTGAGGCCGAGCCCATCGGTTGTCGTGCCAGAGACCGCGACCGGTGCACCGGCGGCAGCCGAGAGCACCCGCTGCGCTTCGTCGCGGCGGGTGCCGATCTTGGGCCTGTTGCAGATCGCCTGCACGGCGATGCTGCCGATCTCGAACCCGGCTGCGCGCACGAGCCGGGCGGCCTCCGTCAGGAGCTCCGCTCCCGAGGCGCCGGCGAGTTCCGGCCGGTCGACGCCGAAGTGCGCGCCCAGATCCCCGATGCCGGCGGCTGTGAAAAGCGCATCACAGCAGGCATGGGCGACGGCATCGGAATCCGAATGTCCCTCAAGCCCGACTTCGCCTTCCCACAGGAGACCGGCGAGCCACATCGGCCGGCCGGGATCCTTCGAGAAGGCGTGCACGTCGGTGCCGATGCCCACCCGCGGCAGGATCGGAGTGTTCTCGCTCATCGGTTCTGCCCTCCAGCAGTCGCGTCTTCCAGCAGCAGTTCGGCGATGCGCATATCGAGCGGGTGGGTGATCTTCAGCGCCCGCTCATCACCGGCAACCGCCCGCACCTCGTGGCCGAGGCGCTCGGCGAGCATCGCGTCATCCGTGGCAGTGATCGGGTCGCGGGCCTGCAGAGCGTGGGCCTCTTCGAGCACCTCGACGGCAAAGCCCTGCGGGGTCTGCACTCGTCTGAGCTGCTCGCGGTCGATGTCGCCGATGACGCGTTCGTCTCCGGCGGCCGCGCATGGGCTGCGCAGCGTCTCGACGCGTTTGATCGTATCGGTCACCGGCAGCACCGGCACGACAGCAGGGGCGCCAGCCGCCAGGGCATCGGTGACACGGGTGAACACCTCGGGAGGCGTCAGGCAGCGGGCGGCGTCGTGGACGAGCACGGCTTCGATGCCAGGATCGGAGCTCTGGGCGGCTGACAGGCCAGCACGGACGCTGGCGACGCGGTCGGCGCCGCCGGCTACCACCTCGGCGGCGGTGCCGAGGGTGTCCCGTGCGGCAGAGAGGAACGCCTCGGGAACGGCGACCACGATGTGATCGGCGACTCCCGAGGCGTGTGCACCGCGAACGCAGTGCTCAAGCAGGGTCGTTCCGGCCAGTTCGGCAAATGCCTTCGGAATGCCGGCTCCCAGGCGGGTGCCCGAGCCGGCGGCCGGGATGACGATGCAGGTTCTTATGATGCGAGGACCTCGTCGAGCAGGGCCTCGGCTTCTTCCTCTTCCTTCTTCTCAGCCAAGGCGAGCTCGGAGACGAGCACCTGGCGGGCCTTGGCGAGCATGCGCTTCTCGCCGGTGGAGAGCCCACGGTCCTGCTCGCGACGCCACAGATCGCGGACGACTTCAGCCACTTTGATGACGTCGCCGGACTGGAACTTCTCGAGATTTGCCTTGTAGCGGCGGGACCAGTTGGAGGGCTCTTCTGAAATGTCAGCCCGCAGCACCTGGAAGACCTTTTCCAGCCCCTCTTCACCGACCACATCGCGCACGCCGACGAGATCGCAGTTCTCGGCTGGCACTTCGATGGTCAGATCGCCGTGGGATACCTGAAGCTTCAGATAGAGCTTGTCTTCGCCCTTGATCGCCCGGGTCTTGATCTCCTGGACTGTGGCTGCCCCGTGGTGCGGATAAACAACTGTGTCGCCGACCTGAAAACTCATGTTCTTCATTTCCCCTTTCGCGGACTTCCAGTTTACCACGAACACGCCGCTTCAGACGGTGTGCCAGGGGCCGAATCGTGCTAAGGTGCACGCCTTGCATCGCCCGGATTCACGCGCTACGCGGGCGCGCGTTGGACTCCCGGGCACGCGACCACCTCGGGCACGGGGCTGGGGATGGGGATGCGGTCAGCGGGTGAGTTCTACGTGCGGTCAAAAAGCAGGTAGGATATCCAGTGATTCTGTCATTTCACTCCGTCGTCACTCCAAGGAGCTTGAACGTGAAACGGTCCACTCGTGCGGCACTCGCTGCCGCTGCCGTCGCCCTCGTGATCCCTGCCAGCGGCTGTGCCAGCCTGCTGTCGGCGCAGCAGACCGCGGAGTATCAGTACAACGGCGGCGACGGGGCCTGGAACGTCGAGAACGAGCAGGTCAAGGTCCGCGGACTACTCCTCATCGCCAATGACGACGACGTCGCGCAGGTGTTCTTCACCGTCGTCAACAACTCCGATGAGGACGCTGACGTCGAGATCTCCGTCGGCTCCGCAACCGCCTCGGAGACCGTGCCAGCCGGTGGCCGCTGGGTGCAGAACCCGGAGAACGCCGCTACTGAGTCCGAGCCGCTGCTGACCGAGAACTACGGCGGCAAGCCCGGCGACAAGGTCGACGTCGAGGTGACGATCAACGGCGAGACCGAGGTCGTGCGCGCCCAGGTGCTCAACGGCGCCCACCCGGACTACAAGGATCTTGAGCCCACCGGCGCTCCCGGTGACGAGAACGCTACCGGTGTCGTCGAGACCCCCGGGCCGGAGGAGTCGCCGACCGCGACCCCCTGATCCGCTC
>NZ_JALXPM010000085.1:0-3646 GCF_025147615.1 Brevibacterium luteolum
CCGCCGCGTTTTCCCGTTCCCGAGGTGGTTCGCACCGTTCCCGAGGTGGTGGCCGGGTGGCCGTCAGCGCGCCTCGCTCAGTGCCCCGTCTGTGATCTCCCACGTCCGGGTGCAGCCGATCTCATCGAGGAACTCCGCATCGTGGCTGACGACGATGAGCGCGCCCTGGTAGGCGGTCAGCGCCTCGACGAGCACCTCAAAGCTCTCCAGGTCGAGATTGTTGGTCGGCTCATCGAGCAGCAGCAGCTGCGGGGCCGGATCGGCCAGCAGCAGCTGTGCGAGCGCGACCCGGAACCGCTCCCCACCGGAGAACTGGCCGACCGGCTGATCGGGCCGGTCCTTCTTCAGCTGCAGACCAGCCAGCTGGGAGCGGACTGTGTGCGGGTCCGCGTCCGGGGCCGCTAGCCGGACGGTGTCGAGCACGCTGAGCTGCGGGTCGAGGAGAATGCGCTGCGGCAACACCCCCACCTCGTCGATGACGCGCACACCAGGCTCCTCCCCCGTGCGTACGGCTGTCAGGATCCGGTTGAGCAGGGTCGTCTTGCCGGCTCCGTTCGGACCGGCGAGCGCCACCCGCTCAGGCCCGCGGATGCTGAAGACCTCCTCCCCGCTGTCGAGTTCGAGGACCGTCCGCCCGGCTGGGACTGCAGTGTCGGGCAGTTCGATGTCGATGACGACACGAGGCCGCACCTGAGCCTGGGCTTCCTGCAGATTCTGATAGGCCGCTGCCTCCCGGTCAGCATGGGTGCCGGTGAGCTTCGCCGCTGACTTCTGCGCCTCCATCGCTCTATTGCCGGAGACGATCGGCGGGAGCTTCGCATCCTTCACCGCCTGCTTGGCCGTGCGCTGCCGGCGGTCGAGTTTGATCTGCGCCTCGATCCGCTTGCGCTTCTGCTTGCCCAGCTCGCTGCGCGCGGTCACGGCTGCCTGTTCTGCGGCTTCCTGTTCGGCGGCCAGCTGCCGACGGTAGTCTGCGAAGCTGCCCTCCCAGGTCCGCATTGTCGAGGCCTGCAGCTCGCCTGCCGCATTGCGGGTGCCGGTGCCGTAGAGTTCGACGATCCGGTCGACGCCTGCGAGCAGCCGCCGGTCGTGGCTGATGATGAGCAGCGAACCCCGCCAGCTTTCGATGAGTCCGCGCACGTGTTCTCGGCCGGCAGCATCGAGGTTGTTCGTCGGTTCATCGAGGATCGCCAGCTCCGGCCGGTGCAGGTGCAGGTTCGCGAGCCCGACCTTCACCGCCTCTCCTCCGGAGAGTGTGCGCATCGGCCGGTCGAGCTCATGCTCGGCCAACGGGATCCCGGCTGCCGCAAGTGATTGGCAGGCGCGGGCGGCGATGTCCCAGTCCTGGCCGATGACGTCGAAGTGGGCGACGTCGGCGTCTCCGGTCTCCACCGCTTCGAGCGCGGCGAGCACCTGGTCGATGCCGAGAACTTCGGCGATGGTCTGGTCGCTCAAGGCCAGGTCCTGGGGCAGCACGCCGACGCTGCCGTGGATGTGTATGCGCCCGACCGTCGGTGTCAGTTCGCCGGTGAGCAGACGGACGAGAGTGGTCTTGCCGGCGCCGTTGGCGCCGATGAGACCGGTGCGCCCGCGGGCGATCGAGCCGGTGAGCCCGGACAGTGCGGCGGTGCCGTCGGGCCAGGTGTAGGTGAGCGAGTCAAGAGTGATGAGTGAGTGTTCCACGCATGCCTCCGCGTGTCGAAATCGAAAGGACGATTCGAGACGCGCACAGGCTCAGCCCAATGATCTATGCAGACAGGTCTGCAGGAGCGCAGGAATCCGCGTGTTGCGGGATCTCCGGCGGGCATGATCGATCACGTCAGCCGTGCAGCCGTGAACGGTTCGGCTGCCGAGCGCAGGAATGATGCGCGTCTCAGGGGTGAGTGATCGTCGATTTCACGGAAGGTGGTGTGCTCTCTGCCGGAGTGCGCCGATGCTGTCACCATCGGCGAGGTCTCTGCCAGTATACCCGCCGGCTGCAGGGAGATCGCAAAGAGAATACCGGCTGCGGCCAGCCAGCTCAGGCGGCCTAGGCGAGATCCGGCAGGTCGTAATCGATGACGAGCGGGGCGTGATCGCTCCACCGCTCACCCCAGCTGGCCGCCCGATCGACGCGAGCCGCACGGGCAAGCTCCGCCAAGCCCGGGGTCGCGGCGTGGTAGTCAATGCGCCACCCGGCGTCGTTGTCGAAGGCCTTCCCGCGCATCGACCACCAGGTGTAGGGGCCGGGCACCTCACCGGAGAGCTTGCGGTGCACATCGACCCAGCCGAGCTCACCGAAGAACCGGTCGAAGTACGCTCGCTCCTCAGGCAGGAAGCCGGCCTTCTTCTGGTTGGCCTTCCAGTTCTTGATGTCGAGCTCCGTGTGGCCGACGTTGAGGTCGCCGGTGATGAGCGCGTGATCGGCGTGCTGCTGAAGTTCGGGCAGCCGGCGCACCATCTGGTCGAAGAACCGGTACTTGTCATCCTGCTTCGGGGTGCCGGCCTCACCGGAGTGGACGTAGACGGACACGACGGTCAGCAGGGAGCCGTCGGCGAGTTCGTAGTCGGCCTCCAGCCAGCGGCCGGAGCGGTCGAAGTAGTCATCCCCGTTGCCGACCCGCAGCTCCTTCGCAGGCGCGCGGCTCATGACGGCCACGCCTGCCCGGCCCTTCGCCTCGGCGTCGGCGGAGTAAGAGTGGAAGCCGGTGGGCTCGAGGACGCCTAAGGCGATGTCGTTCTGGGCGCGGACTTCCTGCAGGGTGACGATGTCGGCGCCGGAGCCGGCCAGCCAGTCGGACATTCCCTTGCGAAAGGCGGCGCGGACACCGTTGACATTCACTGTGGCGATTCGGAGCATGGCCACCATTGTGCCACGTGTCAAGCTCCGACTCCGGCGCTCAAGACCGCCGTCTCGCACAGCAGGAACGGACCGCATGCGCTGCCTCGTGCCCGAGGTGGGTCTGCACCGTGCCCGAGGCGGGACTCACCTCCCGGCAATCGGCGTCAGTCCTGGTCATCGACGGGGTGGGTGCGGCAGGATGGCAGGCGCTTCATGCGCCTGTGACGTTGCTCAAAGGGTTCGCCCGGTTACCCCCTGCAGCTGACCAGGGCGTAGAGTGGGAGGAGATAACCCGCCGAAGGAGGAGCCATGGCTGATACGCCCCCCATCGATCCGGATGCCCTGAGCATCAGCCCCTTTGACGAAGTCGACGCCCTCGACCTGCGCGAGTTCCTCATGAATGCGCAGGAGCAGTTCTGGGGAGACCTGGAGCTCAAAGACCACCACGATCCCTACTGGTTCCGGCAGTTCGCCTCGTCCGGACTCGTCGCCAAGCACAAGACCGAGATCGTCGGTTATCTGCTCGGCGCGATCCCGATCGACGGCCCTGCCTACATCCACCTGGTCGCTGCACGCTCGGACTTCCGCCATCAGGGAATCGGGCGCCATCTCTACCGTGCGTTCATCGATCTCGCCCGCAGCAAGGGCGTGCAGGAAGTGCAGGCGACGACGATGCCGGACAACTCCGGTGCGATTTCGTTCCACTCCTCGATGGGCTTCGAGAGCGAGCTCATGGAGGACTACGGCGGTCCCGGTGTCGCCCGTGTGTTCTTCCGCATGCCGCTGACCTCGTACTGACGAAGGCGGCACAGCGCTGAGCCGCAC
>NZ_JALXPM010000086.1:0-3644 GCF_025147615.1 Brevibacterium luteolum
GACGCTCCGGATCACAGTTCAAGGTCGGCGACGAAGTTCGCGTCCTCGAGGCGCGCCTTGATGGTCTGCAGGAAGCGTCCTGCATCCGCACCGTCGACGAGCTCGTGGTTGTACGTCAGCGGCAGGTAGACCATGTCGCGGATCGCAATCGATTCGCCGCCGTCAGCGGTCTCGACGACGACCGGGCGGCGCGTGATGACACCGGTGCCCAGAATGCCCATCTGCGGGGTATTCAGGATCGGGGTGTCGAACAGCGCGCCGACGCTGCCGATGTTCGTGACCGTGAAGGTGCCGCCGGAGAGCTCATCCGGGCCGATCTTGGCCGTGCGGGTGCGCTCAGCGACATCGTCGATGGCCTTGGCCAGACCTGCGATCGAGAGGTCGCCGGCGTCCTTGACGACCGGAACGAGGAGACCCCGCTCGGTGTCGACGGCAACAGCCAGGTTCTCGTGGTCGAAGTAGGTGATCTCCTTGGCTTCGACATCGTAGGTGGCGTTGACCTTCGGGTGGACCTGGAGTGCTTCGACAATGGCCTTGGCGAAGAACGGCAGGTAGGTCAGCTTGACGCCGTGGGTCTGCTGGAACTGGTCCTTGTAGGCCTTGCGCAGCTGACCGACACGGGTCATGTCGACCTCGATGACCTGCGTGAGCTGTGCAGAGTTCTGCAGCGACTCGCGCATCCGGGTGGCGATCGTCTGGCGGATCCGGGAGGCCTTCTGCGTGGTGCCGCGCAGCTTCTTGACCTCTTCGGGGATCTCGACGACGAACGGCTCGCGGTCATCGGTGACAGCCGGCTTGCCGGCTGCCGGTGCCGGAGCACCGCCGGACTTCGATCCGCCGGCGTTCTCGGCTGCCGAGAGCACATCCTGCTTGCGGATGCGACCGCCGACACCGGTGCCGGTGACGGTGGAGAGATCCACGCCCTTGTTCTTGGCCAGGCGACGCACCAGCGGGGTGACGTACGCCGAACCGTGGGCGACAGTCGAGGAGATCGACTGCTTGGCCTCTTCACCGGCGGCCTGCTCGGCTGCGGCCTTCTGCGCCTCAGCGGCAGCGTCCTCGTCGGACTTCTCCGACTTCTCGGACTTCTTCTCAGCCTTCTTCTCGGACTTGTCCGACTTCTCGGCCTCGTCCTTGGCCTCCTTGGCGTCGGACTCCTTGTCCTTGACCTCGGAGTCATCGGACTCGTCGTCCTCGTCGGACTCCTCCTTGACGTCGTCGTCGGTGTCCTCCTCGGAGACGTCATCGGCCTGCTCGGTCTTGCGGTCGGTGGTCTCGGCCTCATCGGAGTCGTCGGAGTCATCCGCGTCATCCGAGTCGTCAGCCGGGGCATCGCCGGAGCCGATGAGCGCCACGACATCGCCGACCTCGACGACATCGTCCTCATCTGCCATGAGCTTCTGCACGGTGCCGGCCACAGGGGAGGGCACCTCGGTGTCGACCTTGTCGGTGGAGACCTCGAGCAGCGGCTCGTCGACTTCCACCTCGTCGCCGACCTCCTTGAGCCAGCGGGTGACGGTGCCTTCGGTGACCGATTCGCCGAGCGCCGGCATCTTCACCTCAGTGGAGTCACCGGAACCGCCCGAGGACTTCTTCTTCGGCTTCTCGTCGCTGTCATCCGAGTCATCCGAATCGTCGGAATCATCAGCGGAGTCGTCGGAGTCATCCGCGTCGTCCGAGTCGCTGTCGTCAGCCTCGTCTGCGGAATCCTCATCAGCTGAGTCCTCGTCAGCCTGATCCTCAGCCCCGTCATCGGAGGAGTCGGCATCATCACTGTCGGCATCCTCATCAGAGGAGTCGTCAGAGGAGTCGCCGTCACCGTCGCCGATGACAGCCAGATCGCCGCCGACCTCGACGACATCGTCTTCGTCCGCAAGGATCTCCTGCAGGGTCCCGGCGTACGGGCTCGGAATCTCGGTGTCGACCTTGTCGGTCGAGACCTCGAGCAAGGGTTCGTCGACCTCGACCTCTTCGCCGACCTCCTTCAGCCAGCGGGTGACTGTGCCCTCGGTGACCGATTCACCGAGAGCCGGCATCTGCACTTTGTTGGACATAACGTTTCGTCTCCCTCGCTCTTAGCTGTGGAAATGAAGGGGCTTGCCGGACAGAGCCAGGGCGGCTTCGCCGATCGCCTCGTTCTGGGTCGGGTGGGCGTGGATGAGCTCGGCGACCTCTTCGGGGAAGGCCTCCCAGTTGACGATCAGCTGCGCTTCACCGGCCTGCTCGCTCAGGCGCGCGCCGATTCCGTGCACGCCGAGGACGGGCCCGTCTTCGAGGCTGACGAGCTTGATGAGACCAGTCGTCTTGAGGATCGTCGACTTGCCGTTGCCGGCGAGGTTGTACTCGATCGTCTTGATCTTGTCCTCACCGTGCTTCTCCTCAGCCTGCTTCTGGGTCAGGCCGACGGAGAAGATCTCCGGCTCGCAGTAGGTCACGCGCGGGATGCCGGATTCGACGACCGGTGCCGGGTCGAGTCCTGCGATCTCTTCAGCGACGAAGATGCCCTGGGCGAATGAGCGGTGGGCCAGCTGCAGGCCGGGCACGATGTCGCCGACGGCGTAGATCGAGCCGACGCCGGTGTGCTGGCGCTCATCGGTCAGCACGAAGCCGCGGTCCATCTCGATGCCCTGATCTTCGAAGCCGAAGCCCTCGGTGACCGGGCCGCGGCCGACGGCCACGAGCAGCACCGCAGCGTCGAGCACGGTGCCGTCTTCGAGGGTGACGTGCACGCCGTCGTCGTCCTGCTCGACGCTCTTGAACATCGTGCCGACGGTGAACTTGATCTTGCGCTTCTTGAACGCGCGCTCGAGGTTCTTCGAGATCGTCGCGTCCTCATTGGCGACCAGGTTCGGCAGACCCTCGACGATGTGGACCTTCGAGCCCATCGAGGCCCAGACGCTGGCGAACTCGACGCCGATGACGCCGCCGCCGAGCACGATCGCAGACTCGGGCACCTCGTCGTACTGCAGCGCCTGTTCCGAGGTCATGACGCGGCCGCCGATCTCGATGCCGATGGTCTTCGACGTCGAACCGGTCGCCAGCACGATGTTCTTGCCGGTCACGGTCATCGAGCCGTCATCGGTGGAGACCTCGACGGTGTCCTTGCCGGTCAGCTTGCCCTCACCGGCGATGTAGTCGATGCCGCGCGCCTTCACGAGTCCCTGCAGACCCTTGTAGTTGCGGTCGATGATGCCGTCTTTGAATTCCAGGACCTTGGCCATGTCGACGCCCTGCAGCTCGACATTGATGCCGAAGGACGCGGCCTCGCGTGCGGAATCCGCCACCTCGGCGGCGTGCAGCAGGGCCTTGGTCGGGATGCATCCACGGTGGAGGCAGGTGCCGCCCACCTTGTCGCGTTCGATGAGTGCGACGCGCATATCGAGCTGGGAAGCGCGCAGCGCGGCAGCGTAGCCGCCCGTGCCACCACCCAGAATGACGAGGTCGTAGGTGTTGTCCGATTCGCTCACAGGTTGCTCCTCGTTGAATGGATGAACTGCCGGGTCACGGCACTTGTCTCCATCTTTCCACTATTTCCCGGAAATGTCGCAACCGTTCGCCCCTGCACCCCCGTAACCCTGCTCACGTCTGTCTCATGTGGATTCCCGGCCCGAGGCGGTGGCTGGTGTGGGCACATGGTCAGGGGC
>NZ_JALXPM010000087.1:0-1476 GCF_025147615.1 Brevibacterium luteolum
CGGCACAGCAGCGTGAGGTTGCTCAGGTCTGTGGGTCCGCCGTGGCGGTGGGCGTGCATGTGGTGGGCTTCGCACCAGCCGACGGGGATATCGCAGTCGGGGAAGCTGCAGCCGCGGTCGCGTGCTTTGAGCAGTGTCATTTGGGTTGGGGTGGCGAAGCGGCCTTCTGTGCGGACTTTGACGTCGCGGGTGCCTGGTCTGGTGGCTGAGTAGTAGAACTTGCCTCCAGGGGAGAGCTGCAGGATGTCTTCGAGTCGTGTGTGGCCGCCTGCGGCTTCGACTTCGCCTTCGCCGCGTGCGAGCTGTTCAGCTGTGGCGGTGACGACGAGAGCGTAGGAGCCGGTCCCGGTGGGTTCGCTGGCGCCGCGGGTGATGAGGACTGAGAAGCGGTCGTGGCGGCGTGCTCCGTCGGGACGGGTGTCGTCGAAGACCGGTGCGATGGTCGGGTTGCCATCGGTTGTGGCTGCGTTCGCTTGGCAGCCGGCGTCCTCCCAGGAATCCGCGAACGGATCCATGGCGGGTGGGCCGAACGATGAGCCAGCGGCATCGAGGTGCCCGGCACCGGCCACAGTGGAGTCATCTTCTTCAGGGGACGCGGAGCCGCCTTGTGGATTGTCTGCTGCAGTGCGGACTGTCTCAACGATATCGGCAGGGCCTTGTTGGCGGTTGGTCAGCAGTGCGTTGAGGGTCAGCCCGGTTGTCGAGTCGAGGAGTCCGCGTAGGATCCAGTCGCCGTTGGTTTTCTGGTTGACGGTGACGAAGTAGTCATCGGGGTGGCTGGGTTCGGCTTCGAGTTTGCCGTCTGGGTCGAGGTAGCCGAGGATGCGCTTGCCGAGCACTCGGAATTCCTCGACGCGCAGGCCTGGGGCGTTTTCGACCAGGACCCGTTCGATGGCGGGTTTGTGTTCGGCGCGCACGCGTGGTGGCAGTGCGTCGATCTGTTTGATGATCGCTTGGGCCTGATCGACCGAGATGGTGCCTGCCTGCAGGCAGGCAGCAACTTCCGGCAGCTGGGCCGGGATCGGCTGGCCGGTTGTGCTGTGATGCTCCGTTAAGCAGCGGGCCATCGACAGCCGGCGACGGGCCTCGTACGTGGTGATGCGCATCTTCTGCTTCAGCAGTGCCGGCAGCTTCCGCACACCGTAGTGGCTGGGTTCGATCTGCTGGGACATGAGGCGTGTGCTCTGCGCGGTGGCGGATTCGAGTTTCCGGCGGACGAGCTCAAGTCCCTTGCCGATCGCGATCGCTGCGGCGCTGTCCAGGGCGGCATTGTGCTGGATCGTGGAGGCGGATTCTTCCAGTGCCGTGACCGCATCCAGCAGTTCGGGGCAGTGCGCCTTCAGCCGTGCGATGTCGGCAGCATCGAGGAACTCCGGATGGGCCTCAGCGGGCTGGGCGCCATCAGCTGGAACAGGTTCGGCGGTCATGGCAGATCACCTCCTTCGGTGTATCTGCCTCCAACCTAGATTGAGGCAC
>NZ_JALXPM010000088.1:0-1189 GCF_025147615.1 Brevibacterium luteolum
ACTGTCTATACCCAGGAGTTCAAGCAGCGGGCGTTGCGTTTGATGGAGGATCATCTTCACCACACGCAGTGCTCGCAGTGGTCGGCCGCCCAGGCGGTGGGAACGAAACTTGGGATCTCACCGCATACGATGCGCGGGTGGCTGAAGCAGGCCAGACGTGATGCCGGCACTGAGCCGGGCGCGACAACGGATGAGCTTGAAGAGCTGCGCCGGTTGCGGCGTGAGAATCGTGAGCTGCGACGGGCGAACGAGATACTGAAGACTGCTTCAGCGTTTTTTGCAGCCGAGCTCGACCGCCCCTCGCCGAAATGATTGCTTACATCGATATGTACCGTGATCAGTTCGGAGTCGAGCTCATCTGCCGCACACTTGCAGCACGCGAGGGTGGATTCATGACGTCGCGTGGTTATCGGGCCGCGAAGACCAGACCGGCCTGCGAACGTCAGATCCGGGATCGGGAACTGACCGTGGTGATCAAGGACCTGCATGCCCGCAACTACGGGGTCTACGGCGTTCGCAAAATGTGGCATGCGATGCGCCGAAGCGGCTGGAAGATCGGCCGTGACCAGGTCGCACGGCTGATGCGTCAGGCCGGAATCAGCGGCGTGGTTCGCGGCCGGAAACCGCGCACCACGGTACCCGGGCGCACACCGGATGAGCGCCCGGATCTGGTGATGCGAGACTTCAAAGCACCGGCCCCGAACCGGCTGTGGGTCGCTGACATCACGTATGTGCGCACATCGTATGGCTTCGTGTACACCGCGTTCGTCATCGATGCGTACTCCCGCCGCATCGCCGGCTGGGCGACCAGATCATCGATGACGACGCACGCGCTGTCCTTAGAAGCGCTAGAGCACGCGCTGAACACCGCGACCACAGGCATTGCTGAACTAGTCCATCACTCCGATCGTGGATCGCAATACGTTGCCATTGCCTACACTGAACGCCTCATCACCGCAGGCATCACCCCATCAGTCGGAACAGTCGGCGATAGCTACGACAATGCCCTCGCCGAAACCGTCAACGGCCTGTACAAGGCCGAGCTGATCTACTCCCAGCCGGCCTGGAACAGGCTGACCGATGTCGAGTTCGCGACCATGAACTGGGTCCACTGGTGGAACACCACCCGGCTGCACGAAGCACTGGGCTACAAGACACCAGCAGAAGTCGAAGCCCAATACGCCGAAAG
>NZ_JALXPM010000009.1:0-78881 GCF_025147615.1 Brevibacterium luteolum
CAGGCAGTCCGTAGTGCAGGGAATCCTGGGCGTCATTGGTCGGGAAGACGATCCGGGTGGCAGCTCGTGCCGCGACCGGGGAGTGGAGGAACCGGCGCCCAGCCACCACGACGAACATCGGTGCCGCCGTGCCTCCGGCTGTCAGCAGCTGTGTGAGCCTCTCCAGTCGTCGCGAGGTTTCATGCCGGGCTGCCAGCGCCTCATAGTCGTCGATGCACAGACACACATCACCTGGGTCGAGGGCGCCGATGTCGAAGAGTGCCAGCAGATACTCCAGCGTCCACGGTTCGTTGTGGCTGAACGTCACGAACCCGGAACCAGCCGCCTCTGAGGAACCGGACGGCCCTGACGACAGCATGATCACTGACTTCCCGTGTGCTGCGGCCGCCTGCCCGCACCGCAGCAGCGCACTCGTCGCTCCCGCACCACTGCCGCCGGTGATGACCACAGACCCATCACGACCGGGGTCGTAGTGCCACGGTTCTGTCACTCCGTCGTCGGGGAAGTCGAGGATGCCGAGCAGCGTGGGCTCTCCGTCATAAGAGACGCGTACCGGCAGCGGCGGCGGGATGACGCGGTGGGGCGCAGGCAGATGGCGTGCGGCCTCATGCGAGGCATCGGCAAGCGCACTGACGGTCAGCGCCGGCGGTTCGGGTGGTGGCACGAATCGTAGCCGTACACAACCAGCCGTCACACCTCCTGACGCTGACTGCCCGTCGCCCAGGCGCGTCCACTGGACTTCGCAGTGCTCAGCCGCCGGGCCACCGGGAGCTTGCGCGCCCGTCTGTGCCCGCGCCTCGTCAGCGGCGATATCGATGGTCGCGGTGCGAAACGGGACCGGCGCACCGCCGTCGCTGAGGAACCCGAGGCCCGGCTGGTCAGGCGGGATGCCGGCAGCGTCCTCACACTCGATGACCTCACGTGAATCGACGCCGTCGCGCACCCGCAGGGCGATGCGCAGGTTGATGTTGGCCTTCATCCGCGGGGTGACGATTCCGGCCGGCCGCTGGGTGGCGAGCACAACGTGGATGCCCAGCGACCGGCCCACCGCAGTCAGCGACTCCAGCACCTCGGTGCCAGCCGGATGCTCGGTGATGAGTGCATGGAACTCATCGATGATGACGACCAGACGCGGCAGACGCTGCGCCGGTGACCCAGTGCCGGCGCCGGCGTTGAACGCGTCGATGTCAGCCGCGCCGTGGTCGGCGAGCAACCGCTCCCGGCGCAGGATCTCAGCACCGAGGTTGCGCAGCGTGCGCATCCCGGCCGCCGGATCGAGGTTGCTCACCACCGCATCCGTGTGGGCGAACGCGGTGAAGGGCGCGAAAGCCGCCCCGCCTTTGAAGTCGATGAGGACGAAGCGCAGCTCGGCGCTGCTGTACCGGGCCGCCAGCGATGCGATCCAGGTCTGGAGCAGCACAGACTTGCCGCTGCCGGTCGTGCCGGCCAGCAGCGCATGCGGGCCGGAGGCGAACAGGTCGATGAGCGCAGCCCCGCCCGGACCGCGCCCGAGCGGCACCGCCGACCGGCGGGCGGCGGCATCAGCAGTGCCGCCGGTCAGCTCCTGCTGGGCGAGCAGCTCACCGAGCGTGCACTCCTGCTGCCAATCAGGTAGCGGAGGCTGCCACGCCCGGTTGAGAGTCAGGAACCGCTCCGGCCGCATCCGCGTCGGCTCAATCTCGCCGGTGAGCGGACGGGGGAGGTCCTCGGGTGCCTCTGCTAGCACCCGGAGGTGTGCCGCACCGTCGTCGCCGAGGCGCAGCAGCCAAGTCTCGACGCTGCGAACCGGATCGCCGCCCGGCCCGATCTGCACCTCCCACTGCCCGTCCTGAGCATCTGCCGCTGGCCGGCCGCTCACTTCGACGGAGGCTTCCCCACCGTCTAACGACAGGGGGAGTGCTGCGAGCTCCGGGCAGACGGACAGCAGCTGCGCAGTCGTCACGTGGACCGCGAGCCCTCGGCTGGTGAGCTGTGAGAGCACCGCCCGCAGCACCGCAGAGACCTGCGCCAGCGACCCCTCGGCCCGGAGCTGCAGGCAGGTGAGGTCGATGATGAGCGGCACGGTGTCAGCCGCCGAGTAGTGGCGCTGCCCGAACTGCGCACCTGTCGACAGGTACTGGTCCAGCTGCTGGCGTTCGGCCAGGGCAAGCGGATCCTCCGTCGCCAAGGTGGTGGTCTCCTGGGCAGTGATCGGGATGTCGCGGATACCGCCGGGCAGCAGCGCGGGACCCATTCCGATGGTCGTCTCCCCGCCGGTGAGTCTGCGCCGGTGGGCGGCGTCGAGCGTCAGCCGGTTGGACTCTGCAAGACGGTACAGGCACTCCCGGACCGCTGTACGGTAATCCTGGCAGGCGCACAGCACGTCGCGTCGGTAGCGGCGCCGACCGGTGACGTACATGATCCCAGCGGTGATGGGCCCGGAGATGCTGAAGAGCAGGAACATCCACATCTGTGTGAAGACCGCCAGCGCAATACCGATCGCGATCGGTGCTGCGTACATCAGCCACGAGGGCGCACGCGGCCGGGCGACGGTGGCGATCCGCGGCCAGCTGACCGGCGACGTGCTGGTCGACTGACCGGAGTGGGGCAGCGTCTGCGGCGGGATGAGGCGTGCAGCGGTGCTGCCGAATGCCGTCACGGTAGCAGTGGACGCCAGCGGGATGCTTCTCATCCCGCCCGAATCGCTCACCTGGATGCCCGAGGGCGCGTTTCGCAGGGTGAGGAGTTCGCGCGAGAGGTACGGGTCGGCGACTGCGATATCGGCCGCAGGTGTCCGGCCCATCGTCCACGCGCCGATTGGCAGCGGGTGAGCAAAACCGGAATCCGGACCGGTGAGGTATTCGATGATGCCGGTGCGTTCGGCTGGCAGCACGGCGACGGGAGCGAGCTGGTCGGCAACCGGACCAGGCGGAGGCGCGGCGACCGCGTCGCCGGTGGCGGGGCCGTCATCGAAGATAACCAAGGTGGCTGCCGCTGCCTGCGCCCACGTGCGCCACGGATCGGTGAGCACCGGCGGCGGTTCGGCCCCGCAGGGCACGACTCGTGGCTGCCCGGTCAGGTGACCTAATCCGACGCGCGGCAGGAAGTCATCGAGGAACGCGCCGAGCACCGATTCGGCACTCGGCCGCCCAGCGGCGACGACGCGCGCGCTGTGCAGCGAGAACTCGGCGATGACGTAGACGATTCCACTCGGCATGCCTGCACGATAGGAACGCGGCCACCCCTCCGGTCACCGAGACGAGAGCGCTGTGGACGACCGGGAGTGTCCACACCCGCGCGTACACCAGCCAGCTCGACGGTCCACAGCCAGCTACCGCCTCGGCGGCGGATCACCGGTCGAGACGCAGGCCGCCGCGGGAGGTGGCCGTGGCCTCCAGCGGGATCCCATCCGGGACGAACGGTGAGAGCGCCACCGGCCGGAACCGCGTCGAGATCGACACTTCGACAGTCGAGTCATCGACCGCCCGGCCGCGCACGCCCACCCGGTAGAACCTCTCGGACCGGGGCACCTGCCGCAGGTAGTCATGGGCCCGGGCCTGCACCTCGGCGTCGGAGAACTCGATCCGCGGTCCCGAGCCCTGATAGGAGGGCTGAAAGCTGTCAGCGGCACTGAGCGCAGCCGAGTCCGCCAGCGCGTAGAGCTTGCGCTGGGCGAGATAGATGTCGCTGATGACGACGGCGAGGAAGATGAGTGCCAGGCCGATCGCGGTGAACCCGATCGCCAGCGGCGTGATCGACCCGTCGTCGCTGGTGAGCCTGAGTCTCCCGGGCTTCGGGGCGTGGGCGATCATGGCTGCGCGCCTGCATCGCGGTGCGGGTAGATGACGTCGGAGTGCTCGGCGGTGACCGTCAGGTGCGGGGTGCGCTGCGGGCCGAAGATCGCCGGCACGCCGGGGACCGGGATACGCGCCCGGACGTGCGCGGTGACGATGTCGCCTGCTTCGGTGCACGAGTCCGAGCAGCGGAAGGTCACGTCATAGGTGGCGTCCTCGACACCGAAATCGGTGAAGTGCATCTGCGCCAGCGCCTCGGCTCGGGCCTGTGCGCTGCCGGGGTGTTCGGCTGCCACGCGGGCGGCGTTGATCGCCGTCGTGTTCGTCGCATAGGACCCCGCTTGCAGGTGCCCGAGAGTGAGAATGAGGTAGATGAGCGGGATCAGCAGCACGACCGAGGCGAAGATGAACTCAATCGGCGCGGTTCCCTCATCATCTCTCAGCCGCTGGCGCAGCGCGGACGTCATCGGCGACCTCATCCGTCGATGTCCTCAACGAGAGCGCGGCCACTGAGCTGCCAGGTGCCCGTGGGTCCCAGCAGCCCGATGACCGGCACAGGCGTAGTGACCGTCACGGTGACGATGTCCTCTCCGCCGATGGTGCTGTAATCGACGTCGATGCGCTCGGCATACCGGCTGCTGACAGCATCACTGATGAGCTGCTGGGTCAGCTCGGCGCCCTCCCGTGGTGCGGCGTCAGGCAGGGAGGCGAGCCGGGCCCCGGCGACGGCCGAGTCGATGACAGTGTTGCGCACATGCATCGCCAACCCGAGCTGAATGACCGCAAGGAACACCAGACTCAGCAGGGCAGCCACCATGACGAACTCAGCGACAGCGACACCATCGTCGCTGCCGAGACCGAGACTGCGGTGACTGCTGCGGCCGCTGCCGGGGAGGCTCTCAGCTGTGCGGGCCACACTCACCCGCCAGAACCGCGCACCTTCGACATCGAGTCCTCGAACATCGACGTGAAGGCATCCCCAGCCAGCGCCCACAGGGCCACCACAAGCCCGGCGGTCATCATCGTGATGAGCACCCAGCCGGGCACGTCGCCGCGGTCTGGGCTCGTCTCCCTGCGGCCCCGCTCGTCCCTCCCGGGCAGGTAGGCGAAGGGGTCGATCACGAAGGCGATGACGAGAAGGTGCCAGCTGGTCCACCGGCGGGTGGGCGCCTCAGCAGGGGAGTGCGCGGCCGGGGTGCGTGTCGGGGTGGTCATGGTTTCTCCTTTCGGTGTGCCGCCAGAAAGCGGCCGGTATCAGGTGCCGCGGCAGACGCGCGCGGTCAGGACAGAAGGTCAGTAGGACAGATTCAGCACCGCCAGGGACGGGAAGATCGCGAACAGAACGGTGATGGGCAGCACGAAGATGACGACGGGAACGAGCATCCCGACTTCCTTCTTGCCGCTGAGCTCCATGAGCTGCCGGCGTCCCTCATCGCGGACATCGGTGGCCTGGGCGCGCAGCACCTCGGACAGCGGAGTGCCGCGGGCGATCGCGACGGCCATCCCGTCGACGAACTGCGCGATCGACTGGATGCCGGTGCGCTTGCCGAGGTGGTCGAGCGCCTCAACGAGCGGAGTGCCGGTGCGGGCCTCGGCGAGGGTGTAGGCCAGCTCCCGGCTCAGTTCGCCTTCGGTGGCCCGGCAGGCTCGGTCGAGCGCATCGACTGTTCCCTCACCGGCGGTGATGGACAGGGCCAGCAGCTCGGCGATCGTCGGGAACTCCGCGAGGATGCGCGCTTCCCGCTGCCGCACCCGGTGCGAAAGCCACCAGTCGTTGAGCAGATGCCCGGCGACGGCACCGAAGATGAGGCAGCCGAGGATGATGATTGGGTGTGGGCCGCGGCTGACGGACACGAACGCCGCCAGCAGCGCCCCGGCTCCGAACCCGCCGGCGATGAGCAGCAGCTGCTGCGCCCGGAACCGCTCGATCGTCTCTCCGGGCCCGAGGCGGTCGAGACGTGCCGTGATCCCGGCATTGGTCGTCAGCCTGGAGGTCAGCCAGGACCCTCCGCGGTTGAGCCACGAGGTGAGGATGCCGCGCACACCGGCATCGGAGGGTTCGGTCTCGGCGAACAGGGCCGCGATCCGCGGCTGATCGCGTAGATACGGGGCGATACGGTCAGCGAGCGTGATGCGGTTGAAGATCGGCCAGCTGGTGACGAAGAACGCGAGCGACAGCCCGAGCACCAGCCCGGTGACGATGATGACAGCAGGATGCGTCGGATCGATGCGCACTGATCCGAGCGGGCCGAAGGGAATCTCAAAGGGCATGGTGCACCGTCCCTATCGCAGCACTCGCGGTTCAGCGGGCAGCCGGCCGATGCGCTTCATCGCGCTGTAGGCGACCAGTGAGATGGCGAAGCCGACGAGCAGCAGCAGTGTGCCGGTGGCCGAGTTGTATGCCTGGGCGGTCTCCGGCCGGGTGGCCAGCAGGGCGAGCACCACCCATGGGGCGGCGACGGCAAGCCGGGCGCCGGTGACCGTCCAGCTCTGTCTTGCCTGCATCTCCGCACGGGTGCGGGAGTCATCGCGCAGGAACTGGCTGAGCGTCTTGAGCATCGTGCCAAGATCGGTGCCGCCGACCTCGCGGGTGACTGCCAGTGCGGCGACGATGCGATCGGCGACCGGGTCGGCACAGGCGGACTTGAAGGCGGTGAGCGCCATGGAGAACGATCCGGTTGCCCGGTACTCCTCAGCGAAGACAGCGAACAGCGGACGCAGCGGCTCGGGCCCGCGCTGGGCGAGCCCGCCGAGCGCCTCGGGCAGGGCGAGACCGGCCCGCACACCGGAGTTGAGGTGGTCAATCGCCTCCGGCCACAGCGCCCGGCGGGCTACGGTGCGCGACCGTGCCCGGTGCCGCACCGCGTAGTACGGCACCAGCGCTGCGAAGAAGGCGAAGCAGCCGGCGATCGCGATCGCGTTCGTGACGGCATAGGCGAAGAGGAACACGATCCCGGCAGCCCCCAGTCCTCCGAGCACGAGGTGGTAGGGCCGCAGCCTGGGCAGGCCGGCGGTGGTGAGCATGTCCTGGGCGTCGCGGATGAAGCGCGGCGGCTCGGTCTGGCGTGGCGGGGACTCCCAGCACGACCACCAGATGAGGAACAGCCCCACCCCGATGCCCAGCCCGCACAGCGCTCCGCTCAGCGACGTCGTCATGGGCGATCACGCCGCCTCGAGCACGGTGTGGATGTCATGGCCGAGCTGCGCAAACCGCTCACCGAGGTGGGTATAGCCGTGGCCGCGCACCAGCCGCCGGTCGGCAGTGGAGGTGAAGACGGTTTCGAGTTCGATGACCTCGCCTTCGATGCCGCCGGGCACGGCGACGATCTCCTCGACCCGGCGCTGCCCGCTGCGATCGAGCCGCATATGCACGACGAGGTCGACGCAGCTGGCGACAGTCGGGGTGACGAACGACGAGCCGATGTTCGGGCCGGCCAGGAGGGGGAGCGTGCACAGCTTCGTCACTGCCGCACGCGCGGAGTTCGCGTGGATCGAGCCCATCGACGGCAGCCCTGAGTTCATCGCCACGAGCAGGTCGAAGCTCTCAGCCTCGCGGACCTCGCCGACGATGACGCGGTCGGGCCGCATCCGCAGTGCCTCCTTGACCAGGTTGCGCAGCGTCACCTCGCCGGTGCCCTCCAGGGAGGCCTGCCGGCACTGCATCGGCACCCAGTCGCGGGAGGGAACCGAGAGCTCGAAGACCTCCTCGCACGTCACCACCCGGTCGCGGACCGGGATCGCCCCGGTGAGCGCGTTGAGCATGGTCGTCTTGCCGGCCTGGGTGGCCCCGGAGACGAGCACATTGGCACCTGCTGCCACGGCGATGGAGAGGAACTGAGCCGCCGCCGAGGTGAGGGTCCCGAGTGCGACGAGGTCGCCGAGGTTGCGGGTGCGGGTGATGAACTTGCGGATGTTGATCGCCGGATGCTTGCGCGTGATGTCCGGCAGCACGACATGCAGCCGTGATCCGTCGGGCAGCGAGGCGTCGACGAAAGGGCTGGAGAGATCGACGCGCCGGCCGGTTGTGCGCAGCATCCGCTCGATGAGCTCGTCGACATCCGCCTCACTCAGCACGGTGGTCGTCAGCTCGCTGACTCCGCGCCGGCTCACGAAGATCTGGTGCGGGGAGTTGAGCCAGATCTCCTCGACCTCGGGGTCGTCGAGGTACTGCTGCAGCGGCCCGAAGCCCGAGACCTGGTCGAAGATCTCCCGGCAGGTCTGTTCGACGTCGGCAAGCAGAGGAAGGGAGCCTGCCAGCGTCCGCTCGTCGTAGTCGTGGACGGCCTGCACGACGAGCTCTCGGGTCGGCGCCGGTTCGGTGCGCGGGTCGATGCCGCGTCTGCGGATCTCCTCGCGCACCTCTGCGGCGATGATCTCAGCTGCGTTCATCTGGGGTACCTTCACTGTTTGAGGGGAGACCTATATGCCATCAGACATATAAGGGTGTTAATCAAATTAACGGGTGTCTCCCAGCCTTTCAAGAGGCTGCGCCCAAACTGTGGAAAGAAGTCGCGACCGGCGTCCCTGCTGTCGCGGCCCTGTCTCCCCCGGTTGAAGCGGCAGGCTGGAACTGGGGCCACAGCGAAGAGTCTGGTCGGAAGGACTCGGATCGGGCGCAGGCGCCACCGCAGGACTGCCCGCTCATCGCGTCGTCCACGGTTCAGGCGGTATGGGCTCCTTCATCGCCCGCCACCGCGACTACACCGGAGTTGTCCCGCCGGACCGCCGGGCGCTGAGCTTCAGCGCAGCTCTGCCACGCACTCCACTTCGACGCAGATGTCGAAGGGCAGCTCTGCCACCCCGATGGCCGCCCGCGCATGCGGGATGCTCTCCGGCCACAGCTCGTTGATGAGTGAGGAGAACCCGTCGATGATCGGCGGCAGGTCGATGAATCCCGGTGCGCAGTTGACGTAGCCGTTGACCTTGACGAACCCGGCGACTGCCGACAGGGAACCGCAGTGTGCCTCCAGCGAGGACAGTGCATTCAGGCACGTGAGGTAAGCAGCATGCTGCGCCTGCGCGAGGCTGACATCGCGGCCGACCTTGCCGGTGACCGGAACACCCTCCGGCGCATTCGTCGGGCCCATCCCGGAGAGGAACACAAGGTTCCCGACCTGCCGGACAGGACTGTACTGACCTGCCGGCGACAGCGGCAGCGGCAACGTGATCTCCTTCTGCCGCAGCACCTCGGCCGGATCTGTCATCAGTGTCATCGGCACTCCCTCTTCTCAGCGCACACCACGCACCTGCGAGGACTCCATCGTCGCACCGCCTCCAGCCGCTGGCCATGACTGGCGCCCACGATGTGTCTGATGAACCGGAAGGCTGGGTCACAGCTACACCTGCGCATGTGGGTCATGTCAGGCAGAACGTGAGTTCAGGCGGCATGCGCCCTGGAATCGACCCGCTGGGTGCTTCACCGATCCGAATCGCGCCATGATGGGCATAGAACGGTTCGGCCCCGGGGTCGGCTTGAAGCGTCAGCGACGTGAAGCCTCGATTTCGTGCAATCTTCAAAAGGTGCTGGAGCAGCCCTCCGCCGACCCCGCGGCCCATTGCGCCGATGTCGACAAAGAGCGCTTCCAATTCGCCGTCGGGTGGAGTTCCGTCGATCGCTGCAAAGCCCAGAACCTGGCCGTCCTGTTTGGCGACGAAGACGTCTCCCGATGCACACTTTTCGGCCGAATAGGTGAGTTCATCTCGACACAGTTCGAGGAAGTCCTCGCTGTAGTTCCAGTGGCCTTTCGACCGCAGGGCTAGAGCCGACAGAGTCGCTGCCTCGCCAGCTCGCGCGAATCGAATGGTGTAGGTCACCCACGGAGTCTACAAGGGCGCAAAGATCTGGGGCTTTCCTCTGGACACATGCGCATGCGTTCGCAGAAGATGGGACACAGGCCTGCAGTTTCGGCTGCCGGCCCGCATCGTGACTGGCCACCAGCAAGGAGGCCCCGCGTGGATTCCGCCGAATACGTCGTCATCGGAGCCGGGCTCGTCGGTGCATCGATTGCCCGCAGCCTCGCCAAGCGCGGTCGCGAGGTCATCGTCGTCGACCAGCACGAACCTGTCGGCCCGCGCGGCAGCTCCCACGGCTCAGCCCGCATTCTGCGCATCACCTACCCTGAGACCTTCTACTCCGACATGGCGCTGCGGGCACGCCGCCTGTTCGACGAACTCGCCGACGAAACCGGTCACCAGCTCATCACCGCCACCGGCACGCTCGATCACGGCGAGGTCCGCCAACCCGAGCGTCTCGCCGAAGTCCTGGCCGACCTCGGCGTCGACCACGAACTTCTCACCGCGGAGGCGGCGATGGAGCGCTGGCCGCAGTTCCGCTTCGACGGGCCCGTCCTCTTCCACCGCGACGCCGGCGTCATCGACGCTGGGACAGCGGTGACCGCCTCACTCGAATCTGCGCTCGCCCACGGCGCGCAGCTGCGCACCCAATGGCAGGTCGACAACGGCTCCCGCGCTCGAGGCGGGCCTCCGGCCGGTGCCAACCTCACCCTCACCTCGGCGACGGGGGGAGCAGCTGGGTGCCCGCCATGTCATCGTCGCCGCCGGAGGCGGGCTGCCCGGGCTGTGCTCCCGGCTGCCGGTCTGTGATCGCGCGCAGAGCGCGCTCAACCGGGTCACTGTCCGCCAGGAGCAGGTCTACCATTTCCCCATCGCAGCCGGGATGCCGACCGACTGGCCGACCTTCATCCACAAGGATGCTGCGATGCAGGCCTACGGGCTGCCCGGCGGCCGCGACGGCGCCTACACCGATACGTCTGGCACCGCCCGCCTGGCACCAAGCTCGCTGAGTTCAACGGCGGGCAGGTGATCGGCGATGCCGAGGAGCAGACCGGACCGCATCCCCGGGCTGGTGGCCGAGCCGTACGCCGAGGCCACCTGCCTGTTCACCTCAACACCTGACCAGGACTTCATCATCGACACCGCCGAGGACATCACGATCGTCTCCGCGTGCTCTGGCCACGGCGCCAAGCTCGCCCCAGCCACCGGCGAGGCGGTCGCTGCAGCGCTCGCCGAGCGCACCGCTCTGCCGGAGCGCTTCGCCTTCGTCCGGGACTGATCGATGACACACGCACCACGGCTGTACGGCGAGACGCTTGCGCGTAGAGTGGCCCCGGGCATCTCGACGAGAGGGGAGATGATGACGGCAGGAGCTCTGCCGCCTCTGCGCCGGCACCAGCGGGAAGCGCTCGCCGCTCTCGCCGCCGCGAGCGCTGCTGATCAACGCCGGTCGTGGATCGTCCTGCCTCCCGGTGCCGGCAAGACACGCGTCGGGATCGAGCACGCTCAGACGCTACTGGCTCAGCACACCGTTGACACCGTGGTCGCCTTCGGTCCCAACACCGCGATCCAAGGCCAGTGGGCGCATGCGTGGAACGGTCGCGGCGATGACGATTTCGGCGCCGCCGGCACGGACCGGGGGCTGCACGCGACATTCACTGCGCTGACCTATCAGTCACTGGCTGTGTTCGATGACGAGCGCAGCATGGGCAGCCTGCTCGAAGAGCTCGCGCCGGGCGGCAGGGCGCTCGTCGACCGGATCGCAGCTGCCGGCTCGGTGCTGCTCATCCTCGATGAGTGCCATCACCTGCTCGACGTGTGGGGTTCGCTGCTGGCTGAGCTGCTCGACATGCTTCCCGAGGTGTGGGTGCTCGGGCTGACCGCCACACCTCCGGCGACGATGACGCGACAGCAGAACGAGCTGGTGGACAGTCTCTTCTCCGAGGTTCGCTACGCAGCCTCGATCCCGGCTGCGGTCAAGGAAGGCGATCTGGCGCCCTTCGCCGACCTCGTCTGGCTGACAACCCCAACCCGCGAAGAAGCGGACTGGCTGGCAGCGACCAGCGTTCACTTCGACGAATTCATCACCAGCATCCTCAGCCTCGGCCACACCCATGGCAGTTCGGGATTCCTCACATGGGCCGATCAGCGGTTCCTCGGCACCCGCGCTGAAACAGTCAGCTGGACGGACCTCAGCAGGGCCGCTCCCGAACTGGCCGACGCCGCTCTGCGCCTCCACCACGCGGGACTGCTGGGTCTTCCCCCGGGTGCCAGAGTCGGCGAACAGCATCGCCGGGACCCCGACATCGACGACTGGATGAGGCTGGTCGACGATTGGATGCGCAACAGCCTGCGCGTCTCCGGTCACGCCGGTGATGCGGCCAACGCCGAGGCGATCCGCCGCGCGCTGCCGGCCCTCGGCTACCGGTGGACCCGGCACGGCATCCGTGCCGGTCGCTCGCCGGCCGACCGGGTCATCGCCCGCTCGGCTGCCAAACCGCAGGCGTGTGCCGACATCATCGCCATTGAAGCAGCCGAGCTGTCCGAGCGTCTGCGGATGCTCATCCTGTGTGACTTCGAATCCGCCACCGCGCGATTGTCTGCTGACGTCAGCGCCGTGCTGAGCGAACAATCCGGTTCTGCACTCCTCGTCCTCGAAACGCTCATCGCCGATCCGCGCACCGAGCCGCTGCGCCCGCTGCTGGTGTCCGGGCGCACGGTCGCCGGCGCTGCCGGTGTGCTGTCCGACCTTCACGCGTGGATCGCCGAGAGCGACACAGCTCTGGCGTCACGGCTGGCCATGAGCGAGCCGTCGAACGGGGTCAGCCGCCTCGAAGGAGGCTGGACCGCCCGCACCTGGCTGCCGCTCATCACCGAGTACTTCAGCCGCGGGCATGCTCAGATCCTCATCGGCACCCGGGGGCTGCTCGGCGAGGGCTGGGACGCCCCAGCGGCCACCGGGATCATCGACCTGTCCACCGCGACCACTCCGACAGCAGTCACACAGACCCGCGGAGGTGCGCTGCGAAAGGACCCCGCATGGCCGGAGAAGGTGGCACTCAACTGGACTGTCGTCTGCTCCAGCTCGAACCACCCGCGCGGAGACCAGGACTGGATCCGACTCGTCCGCAAACACGACGGCTTCTTCGGCACTGATGCCGACGGAGACGTCGTTGACGGCGTCGCCCATATCGATCCGTCGTTCTCCGCCTTCGAACCTCCCGCCGACGCGATGTTCGACGAGATCAACGCTCGTATGATCACGCGAGCTCAGGCGCGGTCTGAGGTGGCCCAGCGCTGGAACGTCGGCGGAGAGTATCGGGACGAGCCGATCAGGACGGTGCGCATCGTCTCCGCGCCCGATGCCGGGAACCGACCGAACAGCGACGCTTCGGGCATCGACGCCATCACCGTGTCGCCTCGTCACCGTTCCGGCGACCCCGGGAACCTGCTGCCATTCCGCCTCGGCTTCGGAGCCCTGAGCGCATGGAGCGGCATCGGGTTGCTTGCCGCTGTCGGCGCGGTCGCGAGCAGTGGTCTGCTCGCCGCAGCGCTGAGTGTCATCGCTGCACTCACACTCGCCAGCCTGCCGGTGACGTTGTCTGTCGCTGGACATCGGCGCCGACGTCTGTATGGGCGTGCACCGACTGTCGCTGAGATCGCTGGAGCAATCGCCGATGCTCTGCACGACACAGGTGCAAGCTCCGCAGGTGCGGACGCGGTGCGTGTGAGCATCGATGCCTGCGGGGACCAGCGGATCCATCTCGACGCCGATCCTGGATCAGCTGAGGTCTTCGCGCTTGCCCTCGACGAGGCCGTCTCGCCGATCTCAGATCCGCGCTATCTGATTCCCAGCTGGCATCTGGAACCGCGGCGTCCAGGGCTGCGTGGGCTCTGGGAGGATCTGCGCTCCGGGGCCGGAAGGGCACATGAACACACACCGGTGTGGCATCCCGTGCCGGCAGTGCTGGGAGCGAACCGATCCCGGGCAGAGGCCTATGCACAAGCGTGGGAGATGTGGGTCGGAGGCGGGGCACCGGTCTACACTCGCAGTCCTGAGGGAGCCGGCATCCTCACCGCGGTGCGCTCCCACGCGCCGCTGGAGCTGACGACGGTGCTGCGCACAGCGTGGCGCTGAAGCAGCAACCGGGTGAGCCACCGCGGCCGCAGGCATCATGCACTACGCTAGGGAGCACTATGGCCATTGACTTTTCTTCCGAGATCGCTGCCCTCAAACAGACCTACGCCTCGATCCGCGATGTCTCCGACATCGACCAGCTGCGCTCCGAGGTCGCAGAGCTGACCGAGGCTGCGGCGGCACCGGACCTGTGGGACAACCCGGATGAGGCACAGCAGGTGACCTCGAAACTGTCCCACCGGCAGGGGCACCTGGAGAAGCTCGAGAAGTTCGACTCCCGCATCGAGGACGTCGAGCTGCTCGTCTCGATGGCCGAGGACGAAGACGACGCCGACACCCTTGCCGAAGCCGAAGACGAGATCGGCAAGCTGCGCCGCGAACTCGACTCCCTGGAGATCGCCACGCTGCTCTCGGGCGAATACGACGAGCGCGCCGCGGTCATCACCGTGCGCTCCGGCGCCGGCGGCGACGACGCCACCGACTTCGCCCAGACTCTGACCCGCATGTACATCCGGTGGGCTGAGAGCAAGGACTACAGCGTCCAGGAACTCGACACCTCGTACGCGGAAGGCGCCGGCGTGAAGTCGGCGACCATCCAGATCAACGCCCCGTACGCCTACGGCACGCTCTCGGTCGAGGCCGGCACGCACCGGCTCGTGCGCATCAGCCCGTTCGACTCGAACGCCCGCCGCCACACCTCGTTCGCCGCCGTCGAAGTCATCCCGCTCATCGAGGCGACCGACCACATCGAGATCGACGAGAACGACCTGCGCATCGACGTCTACCGTTCCTCAGGCCCTGGCGGCCAGTCAGTCAACACGACTGACTCGGCGGTGCGCATCACCCACGTGCCGACCGGCACTGTGGTGAGCATGCAGAACGAGAAGTCCCAGATCCAGAACCGGGCTGCTGCGATGCGTGTCCTGCAGTCCCGTCTGCTGCAGCTCAAGCACGAGGAGGAGGAGCGGGAGAAGAAGAACCTCGCCGGTGACATCAAGGCCAGCTGGGGCGATCAGATGCGCTCGTACGTGACCCACCCGTACCAGATGGTCAAGGACCTGCGAACCGGGCATGAGGAGTCCAATCCGCCGGCGGTCTTCGACGGAGATATCGACGCGTTCCTCGAAGCCGGCATCCGCTGGCGCAAGGAGCAGCAGAAGGCCGCCGAAGCCGAGGCGGAGCTCGCCTGACCTGTGCGGTCACCGCTGGCGATCTCACACCGAACGGTGAGCGACTCGCCAGATGAGGTGCGCGCATTGCCCGGTGGAAGTTCGTACAGTGGGAGCGATTGCCACTGTCCCTCTGCGATTGCGAACCTCATTTGATCACCTTCGAATCGGTCACCAAGGTCTACGATTCCAAGGCTCAGCCAGCCCTGAACGACATCTCCTTCACCGCTGAGGCCGGCGAATTCGTCTTCCTCGTCGGCGCCTCGGGCTCGGGGAAGTCGACCGTCATCCGCCTTGTGCTGCGCGAAGAGGTGCCCACCAGCGGGCGGATCCGGGTGGCCGGGAAATCCGTCGTCAAGATGCCCTCCTGGCGGGTGCCGTACCTGCGCCGCAATATCGGCACCGTGTTTCAGGACTTCCGTCTGCTGCCGAACAAGACCGTCTTCGACAATGTCGCCTTCACCCTCCACGTCATCGGCAAGACCAGGGCTGCGATCTCGACCCTGGTGCCCGATGTGCTCGAAACCGTCGGATTGGAGGGCAAGCACAAGCGCTATCCGCACGAGCTTTCCGGTGGTGAGCAGCAGCGTGTGGCCATCGCCCGTGCGGTCGTCAACAAGCCTGCGATTCTCCTCGCTGACGAGCCGACCGGCAACCTCGACCCGATCACCGGCGACGAGATCATGGAGGTCCTCCAGCGGATCAACCGTGCCGGCACTACCGTGCTCATGGCCACCCACGACGGGGACATCGTCAACCGGATGAATCGCCGCGTCATCGAGCTGAGCAATGGCCGGATCGTCCGCGATGACGAGCACGGCAGCTACGGGGTGAGCGCATGAGGTTCTCCTTCATCCTCTCCGAGACGTGGAACGGCCTGCGCCGGAACATGTCGATGGTCGTCTCGGTCATCCTCGTCACGTTCGTCTCCCTGCTCTTCGTCGGCGCGGCCGCACTGCTGCAGATGCAGATCTCGGGCATGAAGGACTACTGGTACGACCGTGTGCAGGTGGCGATCTTCCTGTGCCCGCCGGATTCCGAGGCACCGACCTGCGCGACGGGTGAGGCGACGGCCGAGCAGAAGCAGCAGATCGAGACGGCGCTCGAAGGTGCCGACCTGAGTCCTTATGTCGAAGACGTCATCTTCGAGGACAAGGCGATGGCCTACAAGCTCTTTCAGGAGCAGTTCGCGGGTACGTCGCTGGAGGGCTCCATCCCACAAGACCAGATGCAGGAGTCCTATCGCGTCAAGCTCGCTGATGCTGAGCAGTACGAGATCATCAACGAGTACTTCTCCGCCACGCCCGGTGTCGAGGAGGTCGTCGATCAGAATCAGCTGCTCGATCAGCTGTTCTCCGTTATGAACGTTATGACGGCGATCGCGATCGGCATCGCCGCGATCATGCTGCTGTGCGCTGTCCTGCTCATCGCCACGACGATTCGATTGTCGGCTTTCTCCAGACGCAGAGAGACGGGCATCATGCGACTGGTCGGCGCATCGAACATGTTCATCCAGCTGCCGTTCGTGCTCGAAGGCGTGATCGCCGCGGCGATCGGATCCCTGATGGCAGCCTTGGGATTGGCTGTGATCGTGCACTTCGGCATCACTGGTTGGCTACAATCGCAATTGGCGAGCTTCGACCTGGTCTCAGTCGCCGACGTCGCTCTCATCGCACCGTTCCTGGTGCTGGTGGGCGTGCTCATGGCTGGACTGTCCTCGCTTGTGACACTGCGCCGGTACATGAAGGTCTGAGTGGGATGCTGAAGACGAACGGACGAATCCTCCCCGCGCTGCTGTTGGCAGCGATCGCCATGTTCCTCACCCTGCTGATGCCTCTGTCCTCGGCAGTGGCGAATCCCAAGGAGCAGAAGAACCGCATCGACAAGCGTGTCGAGGAGCTTCAGAAGGAGTTCCGCGATCTCGACGATGACCTCGCCCGTACCATTGCTGAGAAGGAAGCGGCCGAAGAGGAGATGCCCGGGGCGGAGGAAGCCCTCGACAAGGCGCAGGAAGAACTCGAAGACGCACAGCGCGAAGATGAAGAGCTCGGCGCCCGTCTGACGTCGGCCGAGAACGCTCAGTCCAGCCTGCAGGATGACATCAACAAGGGCGAAGCCGACCTGGACAAGAAGCAGAAGTCGGTGACGAAGATCGCCCGCCAGGCCTATCAGAACTCCGGTGTCACCTCAGATGTCGCGATGCTGCTGCAGATGGCCAGCAAGCAGAACGGAGCCTCGGGGGCCACACGCGTCGACTCGGCGGTGCGCGCCCAGCAGCGCAGCATCACCCAGCTGTCGGAGCAGCGCTCGCTCAACATGAACAACAAGGACCGCCTCGATGCAGTCACCGACGAGATCGCGGACCTGAAAGAAGAAGCTGCGAAGGTGGTGCTGCGCAAGGAAGCCGCTGAGCGCGACGCCAAGCAGAAGCGCGACGACCTTGACTCGCTCATCACCACGAAGGACGAGGCGTCCAAGCGCATCGAGGACAGCCGTGACGAGGCCGAACGGCAGCTTGAGGAGCAGCAGGCAGAGCAGGACCGGCTTGCCAAGGAAGTCGAGGAGTGGGAGAAGGAGCAGGAGAAGAAGGGACTGCCCACCGGCAACGGCGATCTCATCAACCCGGCACAGGGCTACCCGATCACCTCACCGTTCGGCTACCGCATCCACCCGATCTCCAAGCGGCGCAAACTGCATACCGGCACCGACTTCGGCATGGGCTGCGGCTCGCCGGTGCGCGCATCCGGTGATGGTGTCGTCGTCTCAGCCGGCTGGGCTGGTGGCTATGGCAACCGGGTCGTGATCTCCCACGGCAAGATGAAGGGCTCCAAGATCGCATCGACCTACAGCCACAACTCCAGCCTGAAGGTGCGATCCGGTTCGCGGGTCAAGCAGGGCCAGGTCATCGCCTCCTCTGGCACGACTGGTGCCTCCACTGGCTGTCACCTGCACTTCGAGATCATGCAGAACGGCTCGTACGTCAACCCGATGCCCTGGATCAGCTGATCCTGCCAATGGGTGCGGCCGAGCCGGAAAGCCGGCCCAGCCACACCCGAAGGGCCACGTGTTTCACTGTGCGGTTTTCAAACAACGGTCGCTCAGCCCCTGTCCTGCGCTGCTGCGACATCGGCTGACACTGGCTGTGTCGACGTGTCGCTGCGGGCCCAGGTGTGAGGGCGGCGAGGTTTTCATGACGGGCATGCTTCGGCAGGGGAGAAGAGCCCGTCGTTTGGTTCGTTGTGTGGGTCTGGTGAGCCTGGCTGGTGGGCTTCACCTGGTGTGGTGTTGGTGATGAGTTCGGCATGCCGGCGGTGCAGCACTGACCCTGGTGGATGGGTCGTTGCTGTTGTGCCTCCCGGCAGCGTCCATGTCAGCACCCCTGTTCGGGGCTCGCGTCTGAGTCTGAACACCCCTTGCGTCTTGAGCTGATGGTGGTGTTTGCACAGCGGGTGCAGGTTCTCCATGGACGTCGGCCCGCCGCGGGTGGGGTGCCTGTGGTTGAAGGGTTCGATGTGGTCGAGTTCTGCTTTTGTTGCTGGCCGGTCGCAGCCGGGGGCTGTGCAGTATCGCCAGCGAGCCACGAGTGCGTGCCGCATGCGCGCACCGATCGTGTACGTCGTTGCGACGTGGTCGAGAACTTCGCCGGTGTTCGGGTCGGTGAGCAGACGGTAGATTGTGTCCCCTGCCGAGCCGACCAGCTGACGGGCGACATCGGCGCTGATGGGGCTGCCGTCGACCGAGCCGGGCAGTTCATCGGCAGCTGAGCCCTCGGTGAGCGCCATGGCTGGCACGGTGATGGTGATCTTGGCCTGGCGTGCCAGCCACTGATCGCTGGCCGGGCATGAGACGGGCGTATCACTGAGCAGGTCGGCGAGATCATCCGCCAGCGGATCCAGTGGCGAACCAATGTGTCCCGAAGCTTCCTGCCGTTTGGCCAGCGCCTCCTGTGCGAGGTCGAGGGTGTTGACATCCCCGCCGATGGTCGCGCCGATGAGGAAGTCGTACTTCAGCTGTTCGAAGGAGCGGGAGTCAGCGAAGACATGGTTGTCCGGCAGGTCGAACCCGGCAGTGTAGCCGCGGACCACACAGCGGGCCATGCCCTCAAGGCGGGCGTGCAGCAGTGCGATCTCATGGGACGGGCCCTGCACGATGAGCGTGCCGCGGCCGTGCTGATCGTAGAACGCTTCGACCCGCCGGCGTTCACGGATCTGCTGAGCCTGTTCGGCGCGGGTGACGAGTGCTGCGATCGCGGCCTTGACCTCCGAGTAGTACACGCTCTTCTTCGTCGCGGTGATCGAGGCGAGCAGCGTGTCGAGCTGGCCGAGCAGGGCCGGGTCGATCGTGGCGGCCTGGCTGGCTGCGTAGGTGAAGCGGTCGAAGCTGAGCTTCCCAGCCCGCACCTGTGCGGTGAGTTTCGGCAGTCCGATGAAAGCCGTGGCAGCACCGGTCACCCGTGACCATGCCGTGTTCGACGTGATATCGAGGGCGTGGGCGAGAGCGGCCAGCGTCGGTGTGCCGATGCGATCGCGCAACCAGGTCAGCGCCTCTGCGCGCGCTGCGTCGGACGCCTCGCCTGCCGTTTGCGGCTCAGCAGTGGCGTCGGTCGGGTCGGCACTGGCAAGGGAATGCAGTGCATCGACCTGGGTGTCGATGTTGTCTCGGCTGTCGGCGCGCACTCGTTCGAGCACGACGCCGAACATCTCCTCATACCCCTGCAACTGTGCCCGCTCGAGCGCGCTGAGGGACTGCTCGAAGGCGCAGAACCGGCTCCGGTACGCCCCAGCAGGCGTCGGCACGGAAGTCTCAACTGTCGCCGTCATCGCCGTCGCCTCCCTCCGCTTATCGATGCAATGGTTCCATCACACCACGAGGCACTGACAACGCCCCCTGACCAGGGGAGACGCCGGAAAGCAGCACCCGTGACGGCCACTGGATTCACGATCATGGCCACCACTCCTTTGTGCTCCTGGCTTCCGTGCTTCTCCTGCCTTGCTTCCATCACAGCACGAGGCACTGACATCGCCACCTCACCAGCCCAAACACACGAAAACGACAGCGAGACCGCACGCCGGCCACCGCCTCGGGAGCGGCCCGCCCAGCGAGCACAGGGCCCCGCGAGCCATCCGGTACAATGGTGCCTTCGTGCGCACACACGTGCGCCCAAAACGTGAGAGGAGGAGCATGGCCAAGGAACAGGGCAGGAAGACGATTGCCAAGAACCGCCGCGCCCGATACGAGTACCACATCGAGGACACTTATGAGGCCGGGCTCGTCCTTACCGGCACCGAGGTCAAGTCGCTGCGCGAGGGACGCGCTTCGCTGACCGACGGTTTCGGGCTCATTTTCCAGGGTGAGGCGTGGCTGGAGAACGTCTACATTCCCGAGTACCTGCAGGGCACGTGGACGAATCACTCGGCCCGCCGTAAGCGTAAGATGCTGCTGCACAAGGACGAGATCCTCAAGATCTCGCACAAGCTTAAGGAATCCGGTCGCACGCTCGTTCCGCTGGAGCTGTACTTCGACGGTTCTAGGGCGAAGGTCGAGATCGCGGTCGCGCGCGGTAAGAAGGACTGGGACAAGCGCGAGACGCTGCGCCGCAAGCAGGATGAGCGCGAAGCTCAGCGCGCAATGTCGCTGCGTCGCCAGGCCTGATTCTGAGGAGGCGGCAGTGGCGCTGCCGCCTGGTCCATACGTGCCTGTGACCTCTCGTGGGGCCGTTCCCGAGGCGGGCCATCCACAGCATGCCATCCCACCTCTGGCCTGTGGTTAGGTGTGGATTGCAGACATGTTGTCCACAGTATCTGTGGATATGTGTGGATAACATCCTCGCTGCTGTGTATGAGCTCATCCGGACTCATTCCAGCTAAGCGCAGACCCCCACCTGACAGGTCTCTGACCAGTATCGATGCAGGATTTCGCGGGCTGTGATAGAGGCCGACGCTGAGGTCGAGTGCAAACGCCGCAAAGCCTTGCCCTGTAAGGAAACAGCCGGGTTTCCACAGTTTTGAGCGGGGGCTGTGGACAGTGGGCTGGCTTGTGGAAAAGAGTGTGACCTATGTCGTCTGCGCCACCTGCGGACGTGGGAATCGAACCAGCGGTTCTGACTGCCGCCGCCCGTCGCGGTGATGCAATGCACCGGCCGGAACCCTACCGCCAGGAATAGACTTGGGCGGCCGCATGTTGTGCTGATAGACTCACGGTCTGCCGTTGACGGACAGTCGCCCCAGGGTGGCCCCGCCAGCGGGTTGTTTGGAAAGTGAATACGGGGATGATCGGTTTCGACGTCGTTCAATGCGTCGGGAGAAGCGGGCCGAGAATGTAGAGTCATCTCGTTAACGTTCTCTGCAAAAAATAAGTGCTAAGTCTAACGACCGCACCGAATTCGCCCTCGCTGCCTGATTTCAGCGAGCTGCGATTCTGTCAGCCTAGAGTCGCTTCCGCTCTAGTTCCTGGCATCAGCTAGGGAGCCACTGCCGCTGGCATATGTTGGGGATGTCAGTGGAACACTTACTCAACTCCGTTCGTTGGCCACCGTGTTCGTGCGAGGGCCAGGACCTAAGAGACGTTTTCACGAACTGCGCCCGGAGAAGTCCCGATAACTTGCCGACGGACGCGGGTTCGATTCCCGCCATCTCCACTTTCGAAAAGCCCTGTGGGCCGGTGCATCACCGGCCCACAGGGCTTTTGTCATGTCCGCTGGGCCGCGATGCTCACCCGGACCGAGGCGGTGGTCGCCTCACCATCCCGGCGGCCGGTTCATCGCCGCGTACGCCTGCTGACGCGCCCGCGCATTGTGGTTGCCAGCCGCGACGCCAGCCCAGATCGCACACACCGGCCAGGTGAGGAACAGCCCGAGCCCAAACGTCAGGATCCCGATGACGATGTTGACCCCGAACATCACGAGCGCACCGATCCCGGTCGCATAGATCATGCCGATGGGCCCGAAGAAGAATCCGAGCAGCGCGGCCACCGCGACGTTCTTCTCCACCACGATGACCTGACTGTGATGGGTGACCGTGTGGGGTCCGGTGACCGGATAGTGGGTCTGCGGATGCATCCCCGGCTGCATCGGCTGCGGGTGACCGACCGGCGCTGAGGGATAGCCAGCCGGGGCCGACGGGTTGCCAGCCGGGGCCGACGGGTGGGACGGCTGCATCGCTGGAGGGGCGCTGTAGGGCTGCAGCGCCTGCCCCGGCGGCGGCCCCGAAGCCGGGGAAGCCTCCGGGAATCCCTGCGGTGAGTGTCCCTGCGGCGGGAACGGCCGCGGTGCCGAACCGGCCGGCATCGGCCCGGTGACCGGAGGAGCCGGGGGTCGGTTCGGTGGCTGTGCGCTGTACGGTTCCGGCATCGTCGTGCTCCTTTGCAGATCGGCTGGCTGGGCGCTCCCGCCGCGCGACGACGAACAGCCGGCAGCGAGCCACATCTCCACTGTAACCCCGTCCGGGGCGAAAACAACCGGTTTCCGCAGCGCTCGTGACCGCCCCTGAGGCGGATGGCACCTGCCAGCCCAACGCCACCGGTGACCTGGGCTGATGATGGAACGCAACCACCAGCTCGGGCGCGGGGAGCAGACGACATATAGATCTTCCCGCGCCGTGGAATGCCCTTGATCGGATGATGAATGAGATATACGTTACAGTGACGGCTTTACTGAGGAGGCGGTGAATCCCCGGCTGCCTCAGGCCATCCAGCGCGGGTATGTCGCGAAGGAGCGCTGCCGGCGGGGTGAACGACCTGGAAGGACGACATGCTCTCACACACTCTCCGGCGCTGTGCCGCCGGCACTATGGCGCTGGCACTCACAGGGCTGACCGCCACCTCTCTCATTGCGCCAGCGAGCGCCTCGACCGAGCAGGCCCCAGCCGATGAGTCGACGATGCGCATCGCCACCGCGGGCCAGGTCGACAGCTTCAATCCCTTCACCTCGATCTACCTCACACCCACTGCGATCAACCGCTACGTCTACGAGAGCCTCGTGCAGTACGACTCCACGGATTTCGGCCCCACCGAGGGGATGGCCGAGTCGTGGGACACAAGCGACGACGGCAAGGAGTGGACGTACAAGATCCGCGAGGGCATGAAGTGGTCTGACGACGAGCCGATCACCGCCGACGACGTCATCTACACCTTCACCCAGATGATGGAAGACCCTGCGATGGGCGCGGCGAACGGCTCGCTGGTGCAGAACTTCGACTCCGTCGAAGCCACCGACGACCACACAGTGACGATCACACTCAAGGAGCCGCAGGCCCCGAACCCGGGTGGGGAAATCCCGATCGTGCCCGAGCACATCTGGTCCGAAAAGGACGACCCGGCAGGCGACGACAATGACACCGAGGTCGTCGGCTCCGGCCCGTTCACGCTGGAGAGCTACGAGGCCAACCAGTCGATCACGCTCAAGGCCAACCCGAACTTCTGGCGCGGGGCACCGAAGATCGACACGATCCAGTACGTCTACTACACCAACAGCGACGCCCAGGTCCAGGCCCTGCGGGCCGGCGACGTCGACTTCGTCACCGGCCTCAGCCCCGAGCAGCTCAAGGCGCTCGAGGGCGCTGACAATGTCGAGACGAACATCGGCAAATCCCGTCGCTTCACCGCCCTCGGCATCAACTCCGGCTTCGAGACCCCCGAAGGCGAGGCCTACGGCACCGGCGCAGAGGCGCTGCAGGACGTCAAGGTCCGCCAGGCGCTGCGCCTGGGCATCGACATGAACACGCTGCGCGAGCAGGTGATGCAGGACTACGCGACCGAGGCGACGAGCTTCGTGCCCGAATCGTTTGAGAAATGGCACCTGCCGAAGTCGGACAAGATCGTCTCCTCGGACCCGGAGGCGGCGAAGAAGCTGCTTGACGAGGCCGGCTGGACCGAAGGCTCCGACGGCATCCGCGAGAAGGACGGCGAGAAGCTGTCGCTGCGTCTGCTCACCGATGCGCAAGCGCCGACCGAGCAGACAATCGGCGAGTTCCTCACCCCGTGGATGCAGGACATCGGCGTCGAGCTCAAGGTCGAATCGAGCGACTCGGACACGATCGCCGACCGCTCTCTCGTCGGTGACTTCGACTTGTACATCACCGGCTGGTCGGTCACCCCGGACCCGGAGTTCCAGCTCTCGATCAACACCTGCGCTTCCCGCCCGGACGCGGAGGGCAACGGCCCGACCTCCCAGGACGGCTACTGCAGCGAGAAGTTCGACGAACTGTACGCCAAGCAGCACGCCGAGCTCGACGAGTCCAAGCGCATCGAGTACGTCCACCAGGCCCTGCAGCAGCACTATGACGACGTCGCGCAGATCACCCTGTGGTACCCCAGCCAGCTCGAGGCCTTCCGCTCGGACCGCTTTACTGGCTTCACCACCCAGCCCACCGACGGCGGCGTCATCGGCAACCAGTCCGGTTATTGGGGCTTCCTGTCCGCCGAACCGGCCGCTGAGGCCGACGCCGGTGACAGCGGGGGAGGACTCTCCGCGATCGCCTGGGTGGGCATCGGCATCGCTGTGCTCGCCGGCGCCATCGGCATCCCGCTGGCGCTGCGCCGCCGCAAGGCCGAGGACCGCGCCTGACCAGGTGGCCGGCTGATCCGGTGACAGGACACCCCGTGCCCGAGGCGGTGGGCGGCACCCGCGTGCGCCCCGCCTCGGGACCGGGCTCCGGTCACTATGAGCACCATGACTGCGCTGCGCACGTGTGCGGCAGCGTGTGGAAGGCAGGAGACTGACGTGTCAGTGAACGCAGAGACCGAGGCAGCCGACCCGCAGTCGGCCGACGGGCGGGAGGACATCGACGCACCCCCACCGGGGCAGTCGTTCGGCGGATACCTGCTGCGCAAGGTCGGCGGGGCGCTCATCAGCCTGCTGATGGTCGTGCTGCTGGGCTTCTTCGCCTTCAGGATCCTGCCCGGCGACCCGGTGCAGAAGATCGCCCGCGAACGCCAGATGAGCCCGGAGCAGATGGAGTTGCTGCGCGCCGAGTACGGCCTCGACAAGCCGCTGGTCGTCCAATTCTGGGACTACCTCGTGGGCATCTTCACCGGCAATCTGGGCACCAGCTACGTCTACCGGCAGCCGGTCAGCCAGCTCATCGCCGAGTACGCCTGGCCGACCCTGCTGCTCACCGGCACGGCGGCGATCCTCGCGATCGCCCTCGGGCTGTGGATGGGACAGCTGGCGGCCTGGAAGCGCGGTTCGCTGTTCGACAAGCTCACCACCTCGACCAGCCTCGTGTTCTGGTCGGTGCCGACCTTCTGGCTGGCGCTGCTGCTGCTCATGATCTTCGCCGGCCGGCTGCAATGGCTGCCGACCGGCGGAATGGTCTCACCTGGTGTCGAGTCCGGCAGCCTCGAATACGTCGTCGACGTCGCCAAGCATCTGATCCTGCCGGTCATCACGATGACCGCTGTCGTCTACGCCCAGTACCTCATGGTCATGCGCGCCTCGCTGCTCGGCGAGATGAGCGCCGACTACCTCACGACCGCCCGCGCCAAGGGCCTGCGCGAGGATGATGTGCGGCTCAAGCATGCGGTGCCCAATGCGCTGCTGCCGACGGTCACACTCGTGTTCATGCACATCGGCGGGCTCATCACCGGTGCGGTCACCGTCGAGACGGTGTTCTCGTGGCCGGGGCTGGGGAAGCTGACCTATGAGGCGATCTCGGGTCCGGACCTGCCGCTGCTGCAGGGCACCTTCGTCGTGTTCTCCTCGGCGATCATCATCATGAATCTGCTCGCCGACCTCATCTACCGGCAGCTCGACCCGCGTGTCAGGAGGGCATGAGATGGCACATTCCAGCACCAGCCAGCCCAGCACCAGCCAGCCCAGCACCAGCCAGCCCGGCGCTAGTAAGACCAGCCAGCCAGGCACCAGCAGGACCGGCCCAGCCACCGCCTCGGGTCCGGCCAGCCCGCGGGCACTGGCCTGGAACCGCCGCCTGGCCGCCGCACAGAAGAACTGGAAGGTCTTCTTGGAGGACCGCGCTGGAGCCGCCGGCGGGATCGTCCTCATCCTCGTCGTCCTCGTCGCCGCATTCGCCCCGCTCATCGCCGACCGGTCCATGCTCGACGTCACCCAGAACCTCGACCAGCCGCGCTACGCACCGCCCTCGGCCGAACACCCGCTGGGCACCGACAACTACGGCCGCGAGCTGTGGGCCCGCCTCGTGTGGGGCGCCCGGGTCTCCCTCATCGTCGGCCTGGCTGCGACTGCGATGTCGATGGTCATCGGCACCATCATGGGCATGGCCGCCGGCCATTTCTCAGGGCTGTTCGGCGGGCTCATCATGCGCATCATCGACTTCTTCCTGGTGCTGCCCTCCCTGCTGCTGGCGATCGTGCTGTCCTCAGTGCTCGAACGCGGCGTCCTCACGATTGTCATCGCCATCGGCATCACCTCCTGGGCCGGCACCGCGCGCATCGTGCGCGCCCAGACGCTGTCGGCTGAGTCCCGGCTCTACATCGAACGGGCCAAAGTGCTCGGCGCCGGGCACTGGCACATCATCCGCACCCACCTGCTGCCGGCCGTTATGCCGCTCGTGCTCGCCAACACCACCCTGACCGTCGGCTCGGCGATCATCGCCGAATCGACGCTGGCCTTCTTGGGCCTGGGCGACACCACGCAGCAGTCGTGGGGCACGATCCTGAAGAACGCGATGGACGTCTCGGCCGCGACCTCGGGCTACTGGTGGTACATCCTCACCCCCGGGCTCGCCATCGTCGCGGTGGTCCTGGCCTTCACCCTGGTGGGCCGGGCCATCGAAGCCATCGCCAACCCGACCCTGAGGAGCCGCTGATGAGCAGAACCGACCCAGCCACCGCCTCGGGAGCCCAGCCGGCCGGCAGCGACCTCGTCTTCGACGACGTCTCGATCCTGTACTCCTCGCGCACCTCCCGCGGCGACATCGCCGCGGTCAAGAACGTCACCCTCGAACTGCCTGCCGGTGGCACCCTCGGCATCGCCGGCGAATCCGGTTCCGGGAAATCGACGCTCATCCTTTCGGCGCTGCGGCTGCTGCCGCACAATGCGGCGCTGACCGGTCAGGTGCGCTTAGGCGGCACCGGCATCGCGGAGCTGAACTTCGGGCAGATGCGCGCGGTGCGCTGGTCGCAGGCCGCGATCATCTTCCAGGGCGCCCTGCACTCGCTCAACCCGGTCCGCCCGGTCGGCAAGCAGATCCTCGAAGCCCTTGAACTCCACGTCAAGGACGACTGGCGCACCGATGCCGCCCGCAGCACGCGCATGCACGAGCTGCTCGGCCACGTCGACCTCGGACCCGAGATCGCGAAATCGTATCCGCATGAGCTCTCCGGCGGGCAGAAGCAGCGCGTCATGATCGCGATGGCGCTGGCCTGCGACCCGGACATCATCATCGCCGACGAGCCGACCACCGCCCTCGACGTCATCGTCCAGGAACAGATCCTCACCCGCCTGCGCGCACTCGTCGAAGCCCGCGGTATCTCGCTGCTCATGATCTCCCACGACCTCTCCGTCCTCGCGGCCGCCTGCGACCGGCTGGCGATCATGCGAGACGGCGAGATCGTCGAACTCGGGCCCGCCGAACAGGTGTGCAACGACCCCAAGGAGGAGTACACCCGGCAGCTGGCCGACGCCTTCCCCACCATCGGCGACCCGGACTCGCGGCTCAACCCGATGACCCGCAACCCCGCCCGCATCACCACCGACACCCCGCACGAGATGACCGACGAGGTGGTGCTGGCCGCCGAGAACCTCAACGTCACCTTCTCCGCACGCGGGCGCACCGTGCGCGCCGTACGCAACGTCGACCTCACCCTGCACCGCTCGGAGATCCTCGCCGTTGTCGGCCAGTCCGGCTCCGGCAAGACGACGCTCGCCCGCGCGCTGCTCGGCCTGCAGCCACCGGACCGCGGCTCGACGCTCACCTTCCGCGGCAAGCCTCTGCCCACCTCGGCCAAGGGGCTGCGCCAGTTCCGCCGCGATGTGCAGATGATCCTGCAGGACCCCTCCGGCTCGCTCAACCCGGCGCTGTCAACCTACGAATCGGTCGCCGAGGGCCTGCGCGTGCAGAAGTTCTCCGGCGATGAGCGCGAACGCGTGCGCACGAGCCTCGAATCGACCGAGCTCATCCCCGGTGAGGACTTCTTCGAACCGATCCCGCAGGAGCTCTCCGGCGGGCAGCGCCAGCGCGTCGTCATCGCCAGCGCGCTCGCCCTCGACCCCGACATCCTCATCGCCGACGAACCGGTCGCCTCCCTTGACGCCTCCGTTCGCGGGGAGATCCTCTCACTCATCCTCGCGCTGAAGAAGAACCTCGGCCTCACCGCCCTCGTCATCACCCACGACCTCGGCCTGGCCTGGAACATCGCCGACACGGTCGCAGTCATGTACCGCGGCGAGATCGTCGAGCGCGGACCCGTCGAACAGGTGCTGCTCGACCCTCAGCACGACTACACCCGCCAGCTGCTGGCCGCCGTGCCGAGCTTCCGCTCCCAGCGCGCCTCGATGACCGCGCCCGAGGCGGCCGGCACCACCGAGCACACGGTCGCCTCCCAGCAGACGAACGGGCCCGAGGCGGTGGATCGGCAGTGACGGACCCCGCCTGGCACACCGGCCAGGCACCCCTGGCCCCCGGCGACCGGGTCTGGCTCATCGCCCCCTCCGGCCCGGCACCTGAGGGCACCGTCGAACCGGCGATCGCCTACCTCGAAGACTGGGGTCTCGACGTTAAGGTCGGCACCCACCTCAGATCAGTCGACAAGCGGGCCTCCTACCTAGCTGGCAGCGACGCTGAGCGGCTCGCCGACCTCGTCGAAGCGTGGACGGATCCCGAGGCCGCAGCGGTCATCGCCTTCCGCGGCGGATTCGGGGCGATGCGGCTGATCGACAGCCTCGACTTCGACACCCTCGCCGCCGCCGCACGCCGCCCGGACGGCCGGCCGAAGCTGCTGACCGGCTCCAGCGACATCACCGCCCTGCACCAAGCGTGGGCACACCACCTGAGGGTCCCAACCCTGTTCAGCCCGATGGTCGGCAACGACGTATTCCGCTCAAGCGAGCGCATCCGCACAGATGTCCACCGCTGGCTCTTCACCCCATGGGCAGACCAGCCGGTCAGCCTCGGCGAACATGCTGAGACACTCGTGGCCGGCGAGCACACCGGCATCACCTACGGCGGCAACCTCAGCCTGCTCGCTGCCGGCCTCGGCTCCCCGGAATTCGATCCCGGCACCCCAGATGAACCGGGCATCCTCATCCTCGAAGACGTCGACGAAGAGGTCTACCGGCTCGACAACCTGCTCCTGCAATTGAAGCGCGCCGGCTGGCTCGCTCGCGCCGGCGCGGTGGTGCTCGGCTCCTGGGAGAACTGCGGAGAGAAACCAGCCCAGCGCGAACTGCTGCGCGAAAACTTCGCCGACGCCGGCATCCCCGTCGTGTGGGAAGCTGAGCTCGGCCATCACCCGCACGCCGGTTCGATACCGTTGGGAGTGCCCGCCCAGCTGAGTGCACCCAGCCCAGCCACCGCCTCGGGCGCGGTGACCCTCACGATCGCCCCGACGGGAAGGACCCCATGACCGACATCTTCACCCAACTCGACGGGGTCGAATTCTCCGCCCGCGCCATCGACATCGACACCGGCGACGAGATCTTCAGCCACCAGCCCGACCGGGTGCTCTCCACCGCCTCGATCGCCAAGATCTTCCTGCTGCATGCCGCCCTGCAGATGCGCGAGTCCGGCGAGCTGCGCCTCGATGAGCGGCTCACCCGCACCGCTGCCGAGCGGGTCCACGAATCCGGGCTGTGGTACCTGCTCGACCAGCCCGACCTCACCATCCACGACATCGGCATGCTCATCGGCGCCTTCAGCGACAACTACGCCACCAACGTCCTCATCTCCCGCGTCGGCCTCGACCGGGTCGCCGACGAGATCACAGCCCTCGGCTACACCGACTCGGCCCTGCACGACTTCCTGCGCTGGCCGCGCCCGGCAGGCGTCCCGGCCCGCCTGTCCTCCGGGACTGCCAGTGAGCTGAGCGACTATATGGCCCGGCTGTCGCGCGATGAGCTCTTCGACTCCTCGACCTCGGAGATCATGCGCCGGTGGCTCGGCGCCGGTGCCGACACCTCGATGGTCGCCTCCTACTTCGAACCCGACCCGCTGGCGCACTACTACTACACGCGCGGGGAGTGGATTGTGAACAAGACCGGCACCGACGACACCGTCCGCGCCGACACCGGCATCGCCTTCACCCGCGAGCGCCGCGTGGCCTACGCCGTGTTCGCCAACTGGGAGGCCGGCACCGACCGGGTGCTGGAGGTCATGCCGCTCATGCGCGCAGCCGGCGGCCTCATCAGCGACCACCTCCACGCCTGAACCGCGCCTGACTCGCACACCTGACCTGCGCCGGCTCCAATCCCCACACCTGCGCCGGCTCCAATCCCCACACCTGCGCCACCGACCGAAAGGACCCCGATGACCGCAGAGCCCATCCCGATCTTCGACGGCCACAACGACCTGCCCTACTACCTGCGCGAGACCCGCGACTCCTCCGTCGCCGGGCTCACTGATCCTGCGACCGCTCCGCAGACGGTCATTCCGCAGCTGCGCGCAGGCGGTGTCGCCGCCCAGTTCTGGTCAGTGTTCGTCCACTCCGATGTCACCGGGGATGAAGCCGTGCGCGTCACACTCGAGCAGATCGACCTCGTCGACCGGCTCATCACCGCCTACCCCGACGACCTCGCCTGGGCGACGACCGCTGAGGCGATCCGTGCCGCCCGCACCTCCGGGAGGATCGGCGGGCTGCTCGGCATCGAAGGCGGCAACCAGATCAACGAATCCCTCGGCGCCCTGCGCATGTTCGCCCGGCTCGGCGCCCGCTACATGACCCTGACGTGGTCGACGACCCACAGCTGGGCGGATTCGGCCACCGACGATCCCGTCCACGGCGGTCTCAGCGACTTCGGCCGCGAGGTCGTTGCCGAGATGAACCGGATCGGCATGATCCTCGACCTTTCGCACGTCGCCCCCACCGTCATGGACCAGGCCTTGGAGATCAGCGAGCTGCCGGTGCTGTTCACCCATTCGAACGCCCAGGCGCTGTGCTCGCACCCGCGCAACGTCCCCGATGAGATCATCGACCGGCTGCCGACCAACGGTGGCGTCCACATGCTCACCTTCGTGCCCTCCTTCGTCTCCGAAGCCCGCTACGCATGGGTCAAAGACGGCGAGAAGGGCACCGCCCCAGAGGTGACGATCGCCGATGTCGCCGACCACATCGACTACGTGCGCGAACGCATCGGCGTCGACCACCTCGGGCTCGGTTCCGACTTCTGCGGCACCGACGCCTTCCCCACCGGCCTCGACAACGCCGGCACCTACCCAGCACTCATCAACGAGCTGCGCAACCGTCGCTGGTCCGAGGCAGACCTCACAAAGCTCGGGTACGACAATGTGCTGCGGGTACTCGAGGCCAATGACGACAACTACCGCCGCTTCATCGCCGCAGGTCAGGAGTTCGCATGACCCGGGTCCTCATGATCGTCAACGACATCGACTCCCAGCCGCGCCGGCTGCTCACCCGGCTCATCGCCCACCACATCGACGTCGACATCCGCATCGGCCCCGGCCGTGACGGCACGTGGAATGCGGTGCCCGGGCCCGAGGCGGTGGACGCCTACGACGGGTTCGTCTACTTAGGCGGTGGGCTCATGCCCGATGAGACCGACCGGGCGCCGTGGCTTAAGAACGAGGCAGCGCTCGCCCAGGCCGCGCTGGAGGCCGATAAGCCGCAGCTGGGCATCTGCCTCGGCGGGCAGCTGCTGGCCCACATCACCGGCGGTGAGGTCCGCGCCCAGACCGGCGCCCCGGAGAAGGGCGCGACAGCAATCACGATGCTGCCGACGGCAGCCGAGGATCCGGTGTTCGGCAAGCTCAACCAGCACACGCACTTCATCGAAAGCCACGTCGACCGGATCACCGCACTACCGCCGGAGGCGACCCTGCTGGCCAGCAGCGAACGGTGTGAGATCCAGGCGTTCCGCGTCGGCCGGTCGTGGGGCATGCAGTTCCACCCCGAAGCCTCGGCCGAGTCCGTGCGCGGCTGGGAGGCTGACAAGCTCGCCGCCCTCGGCTTCGACAAGGACACCCTCGTCGCCGAAGCCGACGCGGTCGAAGCTACCAGCGCCCGCGACGCCCAGGCACTCTTCGACGCGTTTGCGCAAGAGGTCATCGGCACCGGCAGCTGAGACGACAGCGGGCCCGGTGACTTCTGAGAGTCACCGGGCCCGCCTGCATTCACGCCAGCAGCGGCGCGCAGCGCCGTATCAGCGTGCCAGGCGCTCCCGCCACGCGGTCATGACCGCAGGATCGGTGGGCTTGGAGGCAAGCGAGCCGATGACGTAGGCGACAGCTGAGGCGGTGAGCGCCAGGTAGATCGCGGAGTTGGCGAACACATCGACGAAGGCCATGATGCCGATCGCGGTGGCCGCACCGGCGACCATTGCCGCGAGCACGCCGACGATGGTGCCGCGCTTCCAGATGAGCCCGCCGACGATCGGGACGAACAGGCCGCCGACGAGCAGGTTGTAGGCGACCGTGAGCGCCATGACGACATCGGGCATCGCGATCGCCAACAGCAGGGTGACGATGCCCAGCAGGACGAGGTAGACGCGGGAGTCGCGGACCTCGTCGCCGGTCTCGCGCACGAGTGCACCGGCCAGCTGGCCGCCGAGTCCGCCGTCGGAACCGGACTTGGCGATCCGGCGGCTTTCGAAGACGGGCTCGATGACGTCCTGGCGGAACACTGTCGAGGCCGCCAGCAGCGCACCTGAGGACGTCGACATGACAGCTGAGAGTGCGGCGGCGAGGACGAAGCCGGCGATGAGCGGTGACATCGTGGCGTCGACGACGGCGGGGAAGACGTCATCGCGTTCGGCGATGCCGGGCACGATCTTCTGTGTGGCCACACCGACGAGCGCTCCGGCCACCGCATAGAACAGGCAGTAGACACCGGCCGAGACGCCGCCCCAGCGCGCCACGCCGGGGGTGCGGGCGGTGAAGACGCGCTGCCAGATGTCCTGGCCGATGAGCAGGCCGAGGCCGTAGACGAGGAAGTACATGAGGATGGTGTCCCAGCCGGTGGCCAGCGGGTTGAACATCTCGTCGGGCAGCTCAGCTTTGAGCGTGCCGAGGCCGCCGGCTTTCGTCAGCACGATCGGCAGCAGGATGAGGAAGATGCCGATGGTCTGGATGATGAACTGCACGAAGTCGGTCAGGGTGATCGACCACATGCCGCCGAGCATCGAGTAGATGATGACGATCGAGCCGCCGAGCAGGATCGCCGGGACCTTGTCGATGCCGAACAGGGCGTGGAAGATCGTGCCGTAGGCGACCGTTGAGGTCGTCGAGATCATGAGCCCGTAGCCGGTCATGATGATGCCCGAGACCATGCGCGAACCCTTCCCGTAGCGCAGTTCGAGCATCTGGGAGACCGTGTAGATCTCCAGACGCTGGATGCGCGGGGCGAAGAGCAGGGATAGGGCGATGATGCCGAAGCCGATGAAGAAGACCAGCCACATGCCGGAGATGCCGTTCATATAGCCCAGCCCGATGCCGCCGACGGTCGAGGCCCCTCCGAGGACAACGGCGGCCATGGTGCCGGTGAAGAGCAGGGGACCGAGGCGGCGGCCGGCGACGAGGTATTCCTCTTGGTTCTTCGCCCGCATTCGTCCCCAGACGCCCACGGCGAGCATGCCGATGAGGTAGAGGACGACGACTGCAATGTCCATGGTGTGTCCTTTCTGTGCCCGCAGGCAGCGGGTCGGTGGTGCGTGGCGTGCCCGCAGGCGGGTGTTCGCGCCGGGGGATGGAGCTGTGAACGACGCAAGCGCCGGTGCTCAAGGGGTGAGCTGCGGGCACCGCAGGCCCGGGTTCGTCAGCCTGAAGCTGTCAGCCCGGGGACTGCCGGCCCCGCGGTTAGGCGCCGGGCAGGGTGATCCGGATGACGGCCGGACGGTCGCCGGCCAGGGTGGTGCGGATCGCCTCGGCGAGCTCAGTGTCGATGGCATCAGCGCTGATCGTCACACCGCGGGCGCCCATCGACTCGCCGAGGGCGGCGAAGTCGGGCCGGTGCAACCTGACGGCATAGGGGTCCATGTCCCGGTCCTCCATCTGGTGTTCGATCTCCGCGTAGCCGCCGTTGTCGACGATGACGAAGGGGATCGGCAGCCTGAGTTCGACGGCGGTGACGATCTCCTGGATGGAGAACATCGCCGCACCATCGCCGACGACGCACACGACCGGCCGAGGCGGGGCGGCGAGCTTCGCTCCGATCGCTGCCGGGATGCCGTAGCCCAGGGTTGCGAAGCCTGGCATGTACAGCAGCTGGTCCGGGGTGTGGGCAGTCAGCGCGTGCACCGTGCCGTCGTAGGTGATCTGCGAGGAGTCACCGGCGATGATGACATCGGCACCGGCGGCTGCGGTGATGACCTCGTGCAGGTGCACGTTCGTCGACGCGAAGTCGAAATCGGCCTGGTAGGCCTCGGTGAGCGCCGTGACCCGGTTCTGTCCGTCGCGCTCGCCGGCACCGTGCAGCGCTTCATGCTCCAGCAGCGCGGTGAGGAAGTCGGTGCAGTCGGCGAAGGCGTGGATGTTGCCGCGCAGGTTCTTGTTCAGCTGATCGGGGTCGATATCGCAGCGGATGACCGTCTGCGCGGCCGTGGAACCGGCCCCAGCCTCCGCGCCGTCGGCCGCACTGTCGCCATCGGTACCGATGCGCCCGCCCCACAGGTCGGAATCTGCCAGCTCGGAGCCGAGCACGAGCAGCACATCGGCCTCCGCCGAGGCGCGCTGCACGGCCGGGAACCGGACGTTCGCGCCGAGTGAGAGCGGGTGGGTCTCATCGAGCACGCCCTTGCCGTTGGCGGTCGTGACGACCGGCGCGTCGAGCGCCTCGGCCAGCGCCCTGACCTCGGCAGCAGCCCGGCGTGCCCCGCCGCCTGCGACGATGAGCGGCGTCCGGGAACCGGCCAGCGCCTCGGCGGCGGTGGCGACCATGTCCATGTCGAGTACCGGGCGGCGCGGGGCCTGCGGGGCCGGGACGGCACCCCACCACTGGCCTTCGAGCACGTCGAGGGGCACCTCGATGTGGACCGGTCCGGGCCGTTCGGAGGCGAAGAGCGCGAACGCATCGGCGACCGCCTGCGCGGCGCCCTCGGCGGTGCGGGTGCGACGCGAGGACACGAGCAGGTGCGACAGCGCCCCGGAGGAGTCCTTCGTCTCGTGCAGCATGCCGATGTCAGCGCGTTCCAAGCCGATCGGCACACCGGGGGAGAGGATGAGCATCGGCCGCGATTCGGCGTAGGCGGTCGCCGCGGCGGTGATGACGTTCGTCAGCCCCGGCCCCGAGGTGGTGATGACGACCCCGGGCTTGCCGGAGACGAGGAAGTACCCGTCGGCCCCGTAGCCGGCGCCCTGTTCGTGGCGCGGGGTGATCGCCCGGATCCCGAAGTCGGGCAGGTGCCGGTAGAACTCCAGGTTGTGGGTGCCGGGGATCCCGAAGATCATGTCGACGCCGTGGGCGGCCAGCGCTGCGACGACGGCCAGGCCGCCGTTATGGAAGCGCTTTTCCGTCGCCGAGGCGGTGGTCGCCGCGGCCAGTGTGGTCTCCTGGGTCATGCGTCCTCCTTCCCGAAGCCGAGGCCGGTCGCGGCCGGGCCGCTGGGTTCGCTGTGTCCGCCGGCATCGGCGGCCCACAGGCTCAGCAGCTCGTAGCCGAGCTGGGCTGCGGCCAGGCCGGTGATCTCGGCGTGGTCGTAGGCGGGGGCGACTTCGACGATCTCAGCGCCGACGACGTTGAGGCCCTGCAGTCCGCGCACGGCGTTCATGAGCTCACGGCTCGTCAGCCCGCCGGCTTCCGGGGTGCCGGTGCCAGGTGCTGCGGCCGGGTCGAGGACGTCGATGTCGATGGAGATGTAGACCGGGGCATCGCCGAGGCGGCGGCGCATCCGGGCGACGATGTCGGAGACCGGGGAGAACTGGAAGTCATCGGAACGGATGATCTGGAAGCCTAGCACCTCATCGTCTTCGAGGTCTTTGGCACCGTAGAGCGGGCCGCGGATGCCGACGTGCATGCAGCGCTCCAGATCGAGCAGACCCTCTTCGCTGGCGCGGCGGAACGGGGTGCCGTGCGTGTACGGGGCACCCATATAGGTGTCCCAGGTGTCGAGGTGGGCGTCGAAGTGCAGCACGGCGATCTTCCCGTGGGTCTTGGCCACCGAGCGGATGTTCGGCAGGGCCAGGGTGTGGTCGCCGCCGAGCGTCAGCAGCTTCGCGCCATCAGCGCGCAGCGCATCGACGTTGTTCTCGACGGTGGTGATGGCCTCTTCGATGTTGAAGGGGTTGACGCCCAGGTCGCCGCAGTCGGCGACCTGCTGAGCGGAGAACGGGTGCATGCCGGTGGCCTGGTTGTACGGCCGCAGCAGCTTCGAGGACTGGCGGATGTGGGCCGGGCCGAAACGGGCGCCGGGCCGGTAGCTGACACCGGCGTCGAAGGGCACGCCGAAGACTTTGACGTCGATCGGCGCGCCGGGTCGGGCGGCCTCGACCTCGTCGATGCGCGGCAGCAGCCCGAAGGTCGGCGGTCCGGCAAACCGGGGTGTCAGGCTGTAGTCCGCTGGACCCAGCGGGGTGGTCTCATTCGTCATCGCGAATCCTCTCTCGTCTCGGAATGCTCGGCCGCGTGCGCAGGCAGCTCTGCCCGCTGACGGCAGACCCACCCTACGGGTATGTGCACAACCACCGATATGTCCACCATGGCAGGGTGTGGGCAATCACAGTCCACCACGGATAGAATCAGCGTTGTGGTCACTCTTGGACAGCTGCTCTCCCTGCCCGAACTGCACCTGCAGGTCGTCTCCGATCCGCCAGGCTGCCGCAGCGCACCGGTGACGATCGTGCACTCGTCCGAGCTGCCCTCGGTCGACCAGTGGCTGGCCGGCGGCGAGGTGCTGCTCACCATCGGCGCGCTGCAGGACCTCGACTCCCCGGACGCCGCCGACTACATCCGCCGCGTCCACGCCGCAGGAGCCGTCGCACTGGGCATCGGGCTCGGCGAGCACCTGCCGAACGCCCGCGCGCCCGAGCAGCTCATCACCCACGCCCGCGCGGTCGGGCTGCCGCTGTTCATGGTGCCCGAACCGGTGCCCTTCGTCGCTGTTGTCGAGGCTTTCACCCGTCTGCGCGAAAGCGAATCCGCCCACGAGGTCTCAGCGCTCGTGCGCACCCAGCGCCGCTTCGCCACCGCCTTGGCCGCCCGCGGCACGAACGCCCTACTGGCCGAGATCTCCCGGGCGCTTGGCGCCCCGGTCGCGCTCGCCTCACCGACCGGCCGGCTGCTCGGCACCACCGAACGTGTGGCCGCCCGCCAGGGGCTGCCGGGCCTGTTGCGCGAGGAGCTCATCACCGCTGCCGCCGCCGGTGGGACCGCGCCGCGGCTGCTGCGGGCCACCGCGCCCGAGGTGGTGGCCGGTTCGGATCTGGAGGCGATCCCGGTCGGCTCGGAGACGGTGACCGGTTGGCTGCTCACCCCGGTCGCCGGCACCCGGCCCGGTGGGGACCGGCACAATTCTCGCACCCTGCTGCTGGCGACCGCGGCAGCGCTGCTGGCGCTGCAGGACACCCGGCTGGCCGATCGCCGGGAGCTGGCCGCACAGCTGTGCACCGGGCTCATCGGGGCCGATGAGCTGCCTGAGCGCTTCGCAGATTCCACCGGCTTCAGCCTGCCAGCCGCGCTGAGCTTCGCGATTGCCGGCGGCGAGCGGGCGGCAGAGCACAGCGAGGAAAGCGGGGCGAACTCCCGATTCGACGCGCTTCTCACCGATCTCAGCCCGGGCGTGCTCCACCATCCCACCACCTCGGGAACGGCGCTCATCTGCCCGCCAGGGCTGCGCGGCCTGGTCGAGGCCATCTGCCGTGCGCTCGGCATCCCGGTGACCGATTGGTCGGACGGCACCCCCGACCAGGTGCATGATCGGTGGCATGAGTGGCGCTACGGTGCTGGCGATCGCCGCTCACAGCTGGGGCAGCTGCTCGCCTCTGTCAGCCGCGAGGCCGCCGCCGATTTCGTCCAGCGCACCCTCGGCCCGCTCACTGCAGCCGATGACGACGGGATCCTCATGCGCACCTTAGAGCACTTCGCCTCAGCTGGCGGCAGCCGTGATGCGGTCGCTCAGGCCCTCGGCGTGCACCGCCACACGGTGCGCGCCCGGCTGGAGCGGATCCGCCAGATCCTCGGCTACGACCCGCGCGAACCCGGCCACCTGCAGGCGATCGGCATCGCCTTCCTGCTGCGCGAGACCACCACAGCCCACCGCTGAGACCCGGCCCCGGCCGCAGCCATGCGGCTGTGCGGGCGCCTCGTCACCAGGGTTTGGTGTCGCTGCCGCTGCTGTTGTCGCCCCGGTCGTCCTCATCGTCGCGCTGACGCTGGTCGGCCTCCCGGTTGCGCTCCTCGAGCTCACGCTGTTTGCGTTCGGCTTCGGTCTCCTGACCACCACCATCGCTGCCATCGCCGCCAGAGCCTTCGTCCTCGCCGTCACCGGGCTCGCCACCGCCGCCGTCGCCGGAGTCGTCTCCGCCGTCACCGCCTTCGTCGTCTCCACCGGAGCCGTCACCGCCATCGTCGCCGCCGTCTCCACCGTCGCCGGGGTTGTTCATGTCCTCCTGGGACTCATCGATGCGCTGTTCGGACTCGTCCATCTGCTGGTCGCTTCTGCTGCCTTCCGGCCGACACTCCTCAGGAGCCTCCTGGAGGGTGGTGCGGGCCAGATCGAACTTCTCATTGGCCTCATCAGTGCTCTCAGCGGTCTTGAACTCCTCGGCCTGCTGCTCGTAGACGTAGGAGAGGTTGACTCGCACAGCGCACTCATCGCGCACCGGCGTGAGGTCGAGGGCGCGTTCGAGCAGGGGCTGGGCATCCTCGTAGCGGCTTTCGGCGGCTGCCACGGTGCCGATGTTGAACGGCGGCTTGTGGTGTTCGAAGAGGCTGATCTTCTCGAACCGCTTTGAGAGCCGGACAGTCTCGTCGTAGTCCGCCTGCTTGTAGGCCCGGGATGCGCTGTGCAGCGTCCAGACGCACACAAGACTGTAGATGCACACGAGCGCTAAGGCAGTGCCCAGCGTCCCGCGGATGAGGTGCGGCCACAGGCGGCGGCGCGGCTTCTTCTCCGGTTCCGCGGTCGGCTTCGCCTGTGCATCAACCTTCGTTTCGCCTGGCTTTGCCTCACCCGGTTTCGCCTGCGCGGACTCTGCCGGCTGCTGTGCAACCGGATGCTTCTTCGGGTCCTGTGGCTGCCGGTCAGTCGAGTTGTTCACCGTGACCTCCTCAGCAGTGCGTAGAGTCGGTTGAGGGACCGGAACTGGCCCAGGGATCGCCCGGCGTCGACGGTCAGCAGCGCGATGACGCCGAGCAGCGGAATCCAGAAGTAGTCGCTGCGGCCGTCTGCGACGTGCTCGTCGTCGTGCTGCTCTTCCAGCTCCGGCATCGTCACCGCCGCCTTCAGCTCGGTGCCGGCGGTGCGGTGGGTGTAGTCGACCCCGAGGTCCTTGGCGATGGCCTTGAGCTGGTCCTCATCGATGACCGACAGGGCATCCTTGCCGGTCTCCGGGTCCTGGATGTACTCAGGTGGTTCCGGATCCGTCGTGCTGCCGTCGATCGACCAGTCGAAGCCGGCGGTCTCCAGCATCCGCCCACCAGCAGAGGTACCGTAGCCGAACACCCCGCCGCCGTCGATGCGGTCGCCGATGTCGGCCAGCGACTCGGGCTGCTGATCGGAGGTCTGCTCACCGTCGCCGAAGTAGAACACGAACCGCTGGTTGTCCGGATGGTTCTCCTCGCTTTTGTCCAGCCGGGAGACCAGCTCACCGCGGGCGGCGGTGACCGAGCTGCCGGTCGACGAGGTGGTCCGCTCCGGCCGCATCACCTCGAAGGCGGAGCGCACTGCGGCATGATCGGTCGTCAGCGGTACCCGCACGCTGGCACGGGAGTCGAAGGTGATGACGCTGACGCGCGCGCCTGGCAGCTGTTCGAGCAGCGCGTCGACATCGGCGCGCACACCCTCGAGCCGCGGCTTGTCGCCGTCCCAGTCTTCGGCCACCGCCGAGGCGGTGGTGTCGACGAGCAGGAATACGTCGGCTGCCGCGACGGGCACCTCGGTGGTGACCTCGGTCGGTACGCCCGGTCGCAGGCATGCGCCGATGAGGAGGGCGGCAGCGACGGCGCGCAGGATCCAGGCGATGCGCCGGCGGCGGATGAGGATCGCCAGGGTGATGCACCCGCCGATGAGCAGCACGGCGAGCACGGCCAGCAGCGGCCACGGCATGATCGGAGCGATGCTCATAGCCGGAACCTCCATGCGAAGACGAAGGCGATGATGACGCCGATGAGTGTGAGGGTCAGCGGCACGACTGGCCGGTCGTGGACAAGCGTGACCGGGGTGGCATCGGTCAGCTTGGCCTCCTCTTCCTGGATCGAGCGCACGATGCCGTCGACGGCGGACTGCCCGCCGAGTGAGTAGTGCTCCCCGCCGGTGCTGTTCGCGGTGTTCTTCAGCTCGTCCATCGGGCCGGCGCCGAGGAAGGAGAACGGCGGGGCGAGGGTGTAGACGCGGATGTCGCGTTCGACGGCGAGCTCGGTGGCCTCATTGAGCTGGTAGATCGGCACTCCGGCCAGTTCGTTGTCGGTGGCGAAGATGATCGAGCGGGAGCGCTCCTCGTCCTCCTTCTTGTCGAAGGAGCCGATGCAGGAGGCCAGCCCGTCGCCGATGAGTGAGGATCCGCTGACGTTCGGGTCGATGGTCCCGGCCATGAAGCCGGTGCCCTCGGTGCCCCAGGACTCGAAACCGTCCTTGGCCTCTTCGAGGAATTCGCGGACCATGTCGTAGTCGTCGGTGAGCGGGAAGACGGTCACGGCGGTGGAGTTGAAGACGGTCATGCCGATGCGCTCGCCTTGGAAGGAGTCGAGCATCTGGATGTAGGAGTCGACGATGTCGGCGTCGTAGGTGAGCATCGACCCTGAGGCGTCGAGGCAGAGTACGACGTCGCGGCGGTGCTGATCAGGGGTGATCGTCTGCACGGTCGAGGGCCGGGAGACTCCGACAAGCGCGCTGAGCAGCGGCAGCAGCGTGACGAGGAAGACCGCGAGTGCGCCGAGCAGCAGCCGCTTGCGGCCGCGGGCGAAGGCCGGCAGGGCGGTGAGCCGGCCGATGTGGGCAACCGGGACGCGGCCGTGGCGCTCGTGCTTGCGCGGCCGGGAGAGCAGCCAGATGAGCACGGCCAGGACGGGCAGGAGGGCTAAGGGCAGCCACCAGAATGTCAGGACCATCGGTCGACCAGCCCCCTCACACGCGCAAGCTGAGTGCCGGCGTTCGTTGGCTCCTCGCGGGCGAACTCATCGGCATACAGGCGCTCGACGACCTCGGCGACGGTGCCCAGCCGGAAGGCCTTGAGCTCGCGCAGGGTCATGTGCCGGATGTTGAGGTTCCAGGCGTCGCGGGCGAAGTCGCGCACGATCTCCGAGAGCCGGTGGGCGACCTCGCGGTCGGACAGCTCGCCGGCCTGCCAGGACTTCCCGACCTCGTCGACGGTCACCAGGTACTTGTGCCGGACGCGCTCCGGGACTCTGGCGGTGCCGTCACCGCGCAGCCCGGCGCGGTAGACGCGCGCGCCCAGCGGCCACAGCAGCAGCACGGCAGCGGCCAGCGCGGCGAACACGACTGCGGCATACCACCAGTCGCTGGGTCCCAGGGCCGGGTGCAGGCTAGCGGCGAAGAGCATGCTGTTTCCTCATGAGCCGGCGCAGCTGGCGCAGCGCGTGCCGGGAGTCGTCAACACGGACATGGGCGATGCCGGCCGAGCGGAGGAACCCCTCGGTGCGGTGCTTGCGTTCGGCCTCGGCGTGGGCGTACTGCTCAGCGAGCTCCTTGCCGCCGAGCAGCTCGTGCGGGATCGGCAGGTGCCGGTCATCGGAGATGTCGAAGGGCACCGCGCCGCGGCCGAAGCCGGTCAGCTGCGCATCGGAGACTGTCAGCCACATCATCTCGTGCTGGGCGCTCAGCCGGCGCAGCAGCGGCATGTCCTCACGCACCAGGCCGATGTCATCGGCGATGACGAGGAGCATCATCCGCCGCCTGAGGTGCTCTGCCGCCCAGGTCAGCTGCCTGCGCACATCCGAGGGGCGCCCGCGGCCGCCGGCGGACTGGATGCCGCGCAGCAGCTGCTCCAGGTGAGCTTCGGTGCCCTTGAGCCGGCTGGCCGCGGTGTGCTCGGCATCGCCGTGCATGAGCATGACGTCATCGCCGTGGCGCACTGCCAGATACCCGGTCATGCCCGCGAGCAGGATCGCCAGTTCGCGCTTGCTCTCACCGCTGGCGGCGATGGCATCGAAGTTGCGCCCGGAGTCGGCGATGATGCCCAGGGCGTGCCGGCGGTGGGCGACATAGCGCTTGACCAGGGGAGAGGTGTGCCGGGCGGTGGCCTTCCAGTCGATGTCGCGGATCTCGTCGCCGACGACGTATTCGCGCAGGTCATCGAAGTCCATGCTGTGGCCGTGGTAGATCGAGGCGTACTCGCCTTCGAGCAGCCCGCGCATCTTGCGGTGCGCGTGGATCGTCATGTTCGCCTTGACCTTCGTCAGCAGGGCAGTCATCACGGAGTCCTGATCGCAGCGAGCAGGTCGTTGATGATCCGCTCGACCTTGACGTCCTCGGCCACGGCCTCGAAGTTCAGCAGGATGCGGTGGCGCAGCACGCGGTGGGCGATGTCCTTGACGTCTTCGGGGATGACGTAGTTGCGCCCGCGGATCATCGCCAGAGCACGCGAGGCGTTGGTGAAGGCGATCGAGGCGCGCGGGGAGGCGCCGCACTCGATGAATCCGGCCAGCGGCCCGATGTAGCGGCCGGCTGAGCGGGTGGCGGTGACGATCTCGACGAGGTAGCGGCTAATCGCCGGGTCGATGTAGATGCTGCGCGCATAGCTGCGCAGCATGTGCACGTCTTCAAGCGAGCACGCCGGCGGCATCTTCGCGGCCTTGTCGAACACCCCGGCATCGAGCCGGCGCAGGATCTCCATCTCCTGGTCCGGGTTCGGGTAGTCGAGCAGATCCTTGAGCATGAACCGGTCGAGCTGGGCCTCGGGCAGCTGATAGGTGCCCTCCTGCTCGATCGGGTTCTGGGTGGCCATAACGAGGAACGGTTCGGGCAGCGGATAGGTCTTCCCGCCGATCGTCGTCTGCTTCTCCTGCATCGCCTCGAGCATCGCCGACTGCGTCTTCGCGCTCGAGCGGTTGATCTCATCGAGCAGCACGAGGTTGGCGTGCACCGGGCCGAGCTGCGTTTCGAACGCACCGGTCGAGGAGTTGTAGATCTGGGAGCCGATGATGTCGCTGGGCAGCAGGTCGGGGGTGCACTGGATGCGGTTGAAGGAGGCCTCGACCGAATCGGCCAGCGCGGCAGCCGCCGTCGTCTTCGCCAGTCCCGGCACGCTTTCGAGCAGCAGGTGCCCGCCGGTCAGCAGTCCCAGCAGCAGGGTCTCGCGCAGCCGCACCTGTCCGACGACAAGTGAGTCCAGGTACTTTTGGATCCGTGACAGGATCGCCTGTGCCTGGGTGATCTCCTGCGTATTGGCCGGACGCTCATCGGGTGCCATGGTGCTCCTCATGTTGCCTGCCCGGGCCCGGCCCGGCGCAGCGGGGTCATCTGCGTGGTTCCCACACTATCGGCCAGCACTGACGTCTGGCTGACCGTGGTGTGACAGGCCTGCCACATGTGTGACATGGTCGGTTCCCGGTCCCGAGGCGGTGGTCGCCTGCTGTGGCGCCGGCTGCGTGCCCATTGTGGGTCCGGTCACGCACCGACGGCGGGTCCGGTCACAGGATTCATGCCTGGCGGAGGGTCTGCGACACGCGGCTGAAAATATTCGCGAGAATTTTCAGCTGTGGATAGAGCGGCTCGTCAGGCGTGGGTGTTTGCCAGGCGCGGTTCGTGCCTGCCCGCATGTGTGCTGGTAAGCGAACTACACGCGTGTTGTTCACATGGTGTGGATGCCCGGTGTGGGCGGTGCGCACCGCTTGTGCAAAACCGTTGACCTGCCTCAAATCACACTGGTGTAACACATGATCTAGGGGTACGCTGGTGGGCAGACACAACATCTAGTGGTTGAACTGCCGGCGCGGGTCGATAGCTCCGATCACCGTCAGGACGGGGAGAGCACCGGATGGCCGCCCATCAGAACACCGCATCAGACACCGAATTCCTCTGGAGGAAGACGCCATGATCACCGTGTACACCAAGCCAGCATGTGTGCAGTGCACCGCAACTTTCCGCGCGCTTGATTCGCGGGGAATCGACTACCGAGCCGTCGACCTCACTGAGGAGCCCGGTGCACTCGATGTCGTCAAGGCAATGGGCTACATGCAGGCTCCGGTCGTCGTGACCGACAGCGATCACTGGTCGGGCTTCCGCCCGGACAAGATCGCCACACTCGCCGGCAGCGGAGCCGCTGCCTCTGTCGTGGCCTCGTGATGCAGTCGTGCTCGTCGTCTACTACTCAAGTGGATCTGAGTACACCCACAAGTTCGTCAACAAGCTGGACCATCCCGGCCTGCGGCTTCCCCTGCTGACAAAAGAGCCGACTCCCATCGTGGGTGAGCCCTTCGTGCTCATCACCCCGACCTACGGGGCGGGCAGGAACCGGGGGGCGGTGCCCAAACAAGTCGTCAAGTTCCTCAACGTCGAGGAGAACCGCAATCGTCTCGTCGGCGTCATCGGCGCAGGCAACACCAACTTCGGTGAGTACTACTGCGCTGCGGCCTACAAGGTCGCTGCCAAGTGCCAGGTGCCGCTGCTGTACAACTTCGAGTTGCTCGGCATGCCCGAGGACGTCGAGAAAGTCAACAAAGGATTGGATTCACTGTGTCAACAACCGTTGAAGACCGCGACCTAGAAGCGATCATCCGCGAGGAGACCGACCTCGACTACCACGCGCTCAACGCGATGCTCAACCTCTACGATTCCGAGGGACGCATCCAGTTCGCACGCGACCGTCAGGCGGCCCGGCAGTTCTTCCTGCAGCACGTCAACAACAACACCGTCTTCTTCCACGACCTCAAGGAGAAGATCGACTACCTCGTCGAGCACGACTACTACGAGAAGGAAGTCCTCGACCAGTACTCGTTTGAGTTCATCGAGAAGCTGTCGAAGCAGGCGTACGCGAAGAAGTTCCGCTTCCAGACCTTCCTCGGCGCGTTCAAGTTCTACACCTCGTACACGCTCAAGACCTTCGACGGCAAGCGCTACCTTGAGCGCTTCGAGGACCGCGTCGTCATGGTCGCGCTGTTCCTCGCCCGCGGTGACGAGCAGCTGGCGACCCAGCTGATGGAGGAGATCATCTCCGGTCGGTTCCAGCCGGCCACCCCGACCTTCCTCAACGCCGGCAAGCGCCAGCGCGGCGAGCTCGTCTCGTGTTTCCTGCTGCGCATCGAGGACAACATGGAGTCGATCGGCCGCTCGATCAACTCTGCTCTGCAGCTGTCCAAGCGCGGCGGCGGTGTGGCCTTCGCCCTGACGAACATCCGTGAGTCCGGTGCCCCGATCAAGAAGATCGAGAACCAGTCCTCGGGTGTCATCCCGATCATGAAGCTGCTGGAGGATTCCTTCTCCTACGCCAACCAGCTCGGCGCACGCCAGGGTGCCGGTGCCGTGTACCTGCACGCCCACCACCCGGACATCTACAGCTTCCTCGACACCAAGCGCGAGAACGCCGACGAGAAGATCCGCATCAAGACCCTCAGCCTCGGCGTCGTCATCCCGGACATCACGTTCCAGTTGGCGAAGAAGAACGAGGACATGTACCTCTTCAGCCCGTACGACGTCGAACGCGAGTACGGGATGCCGTTCAGCGAGATCTCGGTGACCGAGAAGTACTACGAGCTCGTCGACAATCCGCACATCAAGAAGAAGAAGATCAACGCCCGTGAGTTCTTCCAAACTCTGGCAGAGATTCAGTTCGAGTCCGGCTACCCGTACATCATGTACGAAGACACCGTGAACCGCGCGAACCCGATCGACGGCAAGATCATCATGTCGAACCTGTGCTCGGAGATCCTCCAGGTCTCCTCGCCGAGCACCTACCATGCTGATCTGTCCTACGCCGAGGTTGGCAAGGACATCTCGTGCAACCTCGGTTCGCTCAACATCGCCATGACGATGGACTCGGAGAACTTCGGTCGCACCGTCGAGACCGCCATCCGCGGCCTGACGGCAGTGTCGGAGGCCTCGAACATCGACTCGGTGCCCTCGATCGCCCGCGGCAACGACATGTCGCATGCAATCGGGCTCGGGCAGATGAACCTGCACGGCTACCTGGCTCGTGAGCGCATCCACTACGGCTCCGACGAGGGCCTGGACTTCACGAACATGTACTTCTACACCGTCGCCTACCACTGTGTGCGCGCCTCGATGCTGCTTGCCAAGGAGCGCGGCCGCACCTTCGAGGGCTTCGAGCGCTCGAAGTACGCAACAGGGGAGTACTTCGAGAAGTACATCAAGGGCGACTGGACGCCGCGCACCGAGCGCATCGCACAGCTCTTCGCCGACGCCGAGGTGCACATCCCGACCCCGCAGGACTGGGAGGAGCTCAAGGCGCAGGTCGCCGAGCACGGCATCTACAACCAGAACCTGCAGGCCGTTCCGCCGACCGGCTCGATCTCCTACATCAACAACTCGACCTCGTCGATCCACCCGGTCGCCTCGCGGATCGAGATCCGCAAGGAAGGCAAGATCGGCCGCGTGTACTACCCGGCTCCGTTCATGACCAACGACAACCTGGAGTACTACCAGGACGCCTACGAGGTCGGCTACGAGAAGATCATCGACACCTACGCTGAAGCCACTCAGCATGTTGATCAGGGGCTGTCGCTCACGCTGTTCTTCAAGGACACCGCGAGCACCCGCGACGTCAACAAGGCGCAGATCTACGCGTGGCGCAAGGGCATCAAGACGGTGTACTACATCCGCATCCGTCAGCTCGCCCTGCAGGGGACGGAAGTCGACGGCTGCGTCTCCTGCATGCTGTAAGCCGGCACGAGGCAACCTCACCACATCTTTGAGTTATCAGGAGTGAACATGACCGAGCAGCTCAAGCTCGTGTCCCATGTGGACGCAATCAACTGGAACCGTATCCAGGATGATGTCGACCTCGAGGTCTGGGATCGGCTGACAGCCAACTTCTGGCTGCCGGAGAAGGTGCCGCTGTCCAACGACGTGCAGTCGTGGGCAACGCTGACCGAGGATGAGAAGACGCTGACGATGCGCGTCTTCACCGGACTGACCCTGCTCGACACCATCCAGGGCACCGTCGGCGCAGTCTCCCTGCTGCCGGACGCACGCACCCCGCACGAAGAGGCGGTGCTGACGAACATCGCCTTCATGGAGTCGGTGCACGCCAAGTCGTACTCGTCGATCTTCTCGACGCTGGCCAACACCCGCCAGATCGACGACGCCTTCCGGTGGTCGACGGAGAACCAGTCGCTGCAGAAGAAGGCGCAGATCATCCTCAAGTACTACCGTGGGGACGATCCGCTCAAGCGCAAGGTCGCCTCGGTGATCCTGGAGTCCTTCCTCTTCTACTCCGGGTTCTACCTGCCGATGTACTGGTCGAGCCGGGCGAAGCTGACGAACACCGCTGACCTCATCCGCCTCATCATCCGCGACGAGGCCGTGCACGGGTACTACATCGGCTACAAGTACCAGCGCGGAATCGCCGAGGTCGACGACGCCCGCAAGCAGGAGCTCAAGGACTACACCTTCGAGCTGCTCTTCGAGCTCTACGAGAACGAGGTGCAGTACACCCACGATCTCTACGACTCCGTCGGGCTGGCCGAGGACGTCAAGAAGTTCCTGCATTACAACGCCAATAAGGCGCTGATGAACATGGGCTACGAGGCGATGTTCCCGTCATCGGTCACCGACGTGAACCCGGCGATCCTCTCGGCGCTGTCACCGAATGCCGATGAGAACCATGACTTCTTCTCCGGCTCCGGTTCGTCCTACGTCATCGGCAAGGCCGAAAACACCGAAGACGAAGACTGGGATTTCTGATTCCTGGCTCAGCGGCTCACCTCCTCAGCGGGGTGGGCCGCTTTCGTCATTCAGTCCTGAACGGCAAGCTGAGGGCACGCTATCGCGTTACCAACACTTATTCTCTTAAATGTTGGTAAAATCAGATCATGTCGTCAGCCTCGGACACGGTCGTACCGATCGACCCGGTCTCTTCGGAGACGTTCGGCTGGGTGCCTCGGGCGCCCGGTCTGTACTCCCGTGTTGAGGTTCGACGCCAGACAGGTCCCTATGACGCAACTGTTCCGGCCGCTATCGCCAGCTGGGAACCCCACATGGCCGGTGAGATGACAGCCGACATCGAGGACGCGACCCGGCAGCTCGTCGAATTCGACGCGCACGCACAGAAGCGACTCGGAACAGACAGCCCGGCACTCGGCCCGATGACCGCCATCCTGCTGCGCACCGAATCAGCATCGAGCTCACAGATCGAGCAGCTGACGACATCCGCAAAGCAGCTCGCCCTCGCCGAGATCCACGAAGGAGACAAGGCGAACGCCGTCACCGTGCTGGGCAATGTGCACGCCATGGAAACCGCACTCCAGCTTGCAGGCAACATCACAGCCGAGGACATCCTCGGCATGCACGCCGAGCTCATGCGCCATCAGCACGAGTTCGCACCTGTTGATGCGGGACGTTTCCGCGAACAGCAGGTCTGGATCGGACGCGGAGATGCCGGCCCGCGAACTGCAGACTTCGTCGCTCCGCACCACGCACGGGTTCCGGACGCAGTCGAGGACCTTGCGGCATTCATCCGGCGTGAGGATCTGCCTGTGCTCGCTCAGGTGGCAGTCGCACACGCCCAGTTCGAGACCATCCACCCGTTCACGGACGGCAACGGGCGCACCGGACGAGCCTTGGTCCACGCAATGCTGCGCCGGACCGGCTTGGTGACGTCCACTGCCGTTCCGGTCTCAGCTGGCCTGCTGACCGACATCGACCGGTACTTCGCAGCCCTCGGTGCCTACCGCCTCGGCGACGCCGGCCCCATCATCCGCGCCTTCACACACGCTGCCCGAACGGCTGCCGTCACAGGTGCAGACCTCGTCGACAACCTGGCAGCCGAACTGGAGAACTCCCGAGCCAAGCTCGCCGGCCTGCGCGCAGATGCGGCCGCCTGGACGATCCTGCCCGTCCTCATCGGACAGCCGGCGGTGAACACCCGCTACCTCATGAACCGGCTCGGCATGGGGGAGATGACTGCGCTGCGAGCCCTGGCCACGCTGACCGAACGCGGAGTGCTGACCGAGATCACCGGCAGAGCTCGCGGCCGCGTGTGGCAGCACCGAGGCATCCTCGACGTCCTCGACGACTACGCCGCCACCATCCGCCGCATGGCCAGCCGCTGACCCGGCACATATGCCGCCGGCCGCATTCCCCTCAGCAGCTGACTGACACTACCCTGGACAGCGTGCGACCCGAGGAGACGACGAACAGCCCGCGGACAGCGGCGGCAGATCAGCTGCCGAACGCCCGCGCCGCCGTGCCGGTCATCGTGCTCACCGGCTACCTCGGCGCCGGCAAGACCAGCGTCCTCAACCACCTGCTGCGCCACCCAGCCGCCCGCATCGGCGTCATCGTCAACGACTTCGGCGAGCTCAACGTCGACGCCGGACTCATCAGCGGCCAGGTCGACGAACCGGTCTCGATCTCCGGCGGCTGCATCTGCTGCCTCACCGACGCCGGCGGCATGGAAGACGCCCTCATCGCCATGGCCGCACCCGCGCTCGCCCTCGATGCGATCATCGTCGAAGCCAGCGGATTCGCCGAACCCCTCATCCTCGCCCGCATGATCTCCCGCTGGGGCCGCAGCCGCTTCCGCCTCGGCGGACTCATCGACGTCATCGACGCCTGCGAGCACTTCACCACCATCGACGACGGCGACCTCCCGCCGGTCCGCTACGCCGCAGTCACCCTCGCTCTGGTGAACAAGCTCGACCTCCTCCCCGAAGCCGAACGCGGTGCCCGTCTTGATCGCATCCGCGACCGGGTGCACGCCCGCAATCCACGGGCCGCGGTGCTCGGCACAGTGCTCGGCCGCATCGACCCGCACCTGCTCTTCGACGGGGCTGCCGCGCCCGAGGCGGAGGGCACCACAGCAGATCGGTCACCTGACGGCGCAGAGAGTTGGCAGCAGGGGGAGCTGCCGTTGCACGAGCTGTTCATGGATGCTTACACCGCCCGTGACGAGGCGATGCTGGCCGAACTGGACACCCCAGTCCACGACCACATCCACGCACACGCCGTTACCGTCGAAGTCCCCGGCGCTGTCGACGCCGATGCCGTGCTCGACCTGTTGGAGAACCTGCCGGCCGGTGCCTACCGGGCCAAGGGTGTCATCGCTGTGCCGACAGGTCGCGGGACGCGCTCGTATGTGGTTCAGGCTGTCGGCCCGAACGTCTTCGCCGCCGTCTCCGACGGGCCGAGTGAGGGCAGTGCGCTCGTCATCATCGGCGCAGAGTTGGATGAAGATGCGGCTCGGGCCGCTGTGACTGCCGCGCTGGCCGAGCTGCCAGCAGATGGCTCAGCGTCGCCGGGGTTGGACCGAATCCGCTCACTCATCCGGCTGCACAGCTGAGGCGCGGGCTTAGTCCCCGCGCGCCAGCCGGCGCAGCGTCTCTTCCATGGCATCGGACAGTCCGGCGGCACCGGCAGCGATCGGCCCGCCGCGGGAATCTTCGAAGGCAAGAGCATCGGCAAAGGTCTGTTCCAGCGGCCGATGCGTCAGCCCGCGGGCGCGTGCTGCATCAGCCCCGACCGTGCCGATGAAGGGCATGTCGGGGATCTCAGCCCACAGCGGCAGACTCTCCGGGCCCATCCACGTGCCCGCTCCGGCATCGGTGAGCAGGCCCGCGTCGACCGGCAGCAGCTCCAGCTTCGTGCCGGCAGCCTGCTGCGCGGCGTCGAGCAGCTCTCCGAGCGTGGCCGTCGGCCCAGCGGCATTGAGAATTCCGGTGATCCGGTGCTCAGCGCAGTGCACGATCCAGTCGGCCAGGGCGGTGACGGCGAGCAGGCTGAGAGGGAATCCGATGTCCATCGGAACCACCACCTCGGGCCCGGTGGGATGCGCGAACCGCCACGGGTAGTAACCCGACCGGCCCGTGTCATCGCCAGCACCGCCGAGCAGCCCGGGGCGGATGATGAGGTGATGGGTGGTGAGTCGTTCGACAGCTGCCTCGCAGGCTGACTTCGCGGCACCGTAGTCAGTCGCGTCGTCGAGCTTGTCATCGGCCATCGCCGGGTGGATCGGGGCCGTCTCGTCAGGTTCGAAGATGTCGCCGCGGGCGTAGACGCTGGCGGAGGAGATGTAGATCCAGTGCGCGGCATCGACGGCCCCGAGCGCGTCGCGGACGAATCCCGGGTGGCTTGTCAGATCGATCGCGACGTCCCAGCTGCGGCCGGCCAGTTGTTTCAGAGCGTCAGGGGAGTCGCGGTCGACGGTGATGAACTCGGCGGCCTCGTCAACGGGAGTCGTGCCGCGGCAGGCGCACGTGACGTGATGACCGGCGCCGGCGAAAGCAGTGACGAGCTGCCGGCCGAGCATGCCGTTGCCGCCGAAGAGAAGCACTGAGAGACTCATGCCCTCACGCTAGGGCTTGGGGCGGTCGACGGCAATGGTGATCTGCTGTCAGCAGAAGGCGCGAGGCGATAGAGCGGATCATAGCGGTACCGGTCGAAGCTTCCTTCTCGCGGACGGGTTGAACGAGGGATATCCACAGATTTGTCCGATGCGTTGCGGCACAGGTTTGGGAAAGTACCGTTTTGGAGTATGGGGCGATACTGGAAGAGGCATCCGAAGAAGGAGCTCGAAGCGCTGCTGGGAGAGTTTCATGAAGCAAACTGGAAGATCGTTGACCCGCGGAAGAAGTACTATAAGGTGAAGTGCCCCTGCGGCAAGCACATTCGAACCATCCACCTCTCGCCGAGTAATCCGAACTACGTCAGGGACACACTTGGGTGGTTGTACAGACAGCCTTGCTATCCCTGGGAGGAGGGCACATGAGTCAGCAACAGAGCGTCATGGTAGTTTCCGAGATCGAGTTCCGCGTCTCCATCAGTGGCGATACTGATCTGGAATCAGTCTTCGATGCCCTCGCCGTTGAGCTTGCGTCGTTGGAGGACGCGACAATGGGTCTGCTCGATTCGACCGTCTCCATGGACGCGAACGAAAGTCTCATTGCCGCCACCGTCACGACCGAAGGTGACACTTTCGAAGCGGCGGCTCAGACAGCCGACTCCGCAGTTCGGGCAGCCGTGCACGCGGCCGGCGGCGCGACGCCGGGCTGGAACGCCATCACCGTCAGAGACACCTCAGAGCTCGTCTCGAACTCGTGAATGAGCAAAGCGCCTCGCACTGAACACAGTGCGGGGCGCTTCGTCGTTCAGCAGGTGCGGGTGGTTCTCACCGTCCGGTCCAGCGCGGCGCGCGCTTCTCGGCGAATGCCGTGGCGCCCTCGCGGGCATCGTCGGATTCCATGACCGGGTCGCTGATGGCAGCCTGGCGAGTGAACTTCTCACCGGCCGGCCAGCCGGGGCTTTCGCTGATGATCTGCTTCGAGGCGCGCACAGCCAGCGGCCCGTTCGCGGCGATCCGCTCAGCCAGCGCGAGCGCTCCGTCGAGTGCCTGGCCCTCAGGCACCAAGGCGTTGACAAAGCCGTGCTTCTCACCGAAGGCCGCCGGGTAGATGTCACCGGTGAGCGCCATCTCCATCGCCACCGCCCGGTGGGTGCGCTCCGGCAAAGTCACGAGACCACCGGCTGCAGCGACCAGGCCGCGCTTGACCTCTGGGATGCCGAACTTCGCCGACTCCGAGGCGACGACGAGATCGCAGGCGAGCATCGTCTCGAACCCACCGGCCAGCGCGTAGCCTTCGACGGCGGCGATGAGCGGCTTGGCAGGTGGTGCCTCGGTCAGCGCCAGGAACCCGCGGCCGGGCAGGCCGGGCAGGTCACCGCGCACGAATCCCTTGAGATCCATCCCGGAGCAGAACGTTCCGCCGGCACCGGTGAGCACGGCGACGCTGAGGCTGTCATCCGCATCGAAATCGTCGATGATCCCGGCCATGAGCCGGGCCATCTCGGCGGTCGCTGCGTTCTTCGCCTCGGGCCGGTTGAGGGTGATGACGAGGACGCCGCCGCGGACCTCGGTGAGCACCTCGGGCCGATCGGTCATGTGCTGACTCCGAGGGTGGCGAGCATGTCGGCCTTCGCGGCTTCGTACTCATCGGCCAAGCGGGCGACGAGCTCACCGGCGGGCAAGGACTCATCGATCGTGCCGATGCCCTGGCCGGAGCCCCAGATGTCGCGCCAGGCCTTCGACTTCTCCGAGCCGCCGGAGCCGAAGTTCATCTTCGAGGGGTCGGATTCGGGCAGGTTGTCCGGGTCGAGGCCGGCGGCTTCGATGCTGCCGCGCAGGTAGTTGCCGTGCACACCTGTGAAGAGGTTGGTGTAGACGATGTCGCTGGCCGTGGAGTCGACGATCATCTGCCGGTACTCATCGCTCACCTGCGCCTCCGGGGTCGAGAGGAACGCCGAGCCGACATAGGCGAAGTCGGCACCGGCCGCCTGGGCGGCGAGGACCGAACGGCCGTGGGCGAGAGCTCCGGAGAGTGCGATCGGGCCGTCGAACCAGGCGCGGACCTCGTTGAGGAAGGCGAACGGCGAGAGCATTCCGGCATGTCCGCCGGCGCCGGCGGCGACGAGGATGAGCCCGTCGGCGCCTTTCTCGATCGCTTTGTGCGCGAAGCCGTTGTGGATGACGTCGTGGAGCACGATGCCGCCGTAGGAGTGCACGGCGTCGTTGACCTCGGTGCGCGCGCCCAGCGAGGTGATGACGATCGGCACCTGGTGCTTGACGATCGTCTCCAGGTCGGCCTCGATGCGGTTGTTCGACCGGTGCACGATGAGGTTCGCAGCGACCGCGCCGACCGGCTTGTCCGGGTTCGCTTTGGCGAAGGCCGCATTGGATTCTTCGATCTCGTGCAGCCATTCGTCGAGCAGCTCGGCCGGGCGTGCATTGAGAGTGGGGAACGCGCCGATGACACCGGCCTGGCACTGCGCGGTGACGAGCTGGGGGCCGGAGGCGATGAACATCGGCGATGCGATGACCGGCAGCCGCAGGGGACGGGTGAGGACCTCGGGAAGGGCCATGTTTCTCCTCGGAAATATCGGGGTGACCGAACGATTGTTAAGCACTGTCGCCCACTACTGTAACCCACACCACGCGCAAGGCGGCGGTCACCCGTTCAGGTGACCGCCGCCTCGGGCGCGGTTGCCGGCGGCTGCTGGCAGAACCGATCAGGTGTCGGTGAAGTTCGGGTCGCGCTTCTCGACGAAGGCGGCCATGCCCTCAGACTGGTCGTTGGTCGCCAGCGAGGAGTGGAACAGACGGCGCTCGAAGAGCAGACCCTGCTGCAGCGTCGTCTCGAAGGAAGCGTTGACGGCCTCCTTGACCATCGCCGAGGCGATGCGCGACTTGCTAGCGATCGTCGCGGCGATCTTGCGGGCCTCGTCCATGAGTTCGTCGTGCGGGACGACGCGGGCCACAAGCCCGGAGCGCTCGGCTTCCTCGGCGTCCATCATCCGGCCGGTCAGGCACAGGTCCATCGCCTTGGCCTTGCCGATCGCGCGGGTCAGGCGCTGGGAGCCGCCCATGCCCGGCAGCACGCCGAGGTTGATCTCCGGCTGACCGAACTTCGCCTTCTCCGAGGCAATGAGGATGTCGCACATCATCGCGACCTCGCAGCCGCCGCCGAGCGCGAAGCCGTTGACCGCAGCGATCGTCGGCTTGCGCACCGAGGTCAGGCGGCTCCAGCCGGCGAAGAAGTCGGTCTTGAAGGCGGTGGCGAAGTCGAGCTCGGCCATCTGCTTGATGTCGGCACCGGCGGCGAAGGCGCGGTCGGTGCCGGTGATGATGATCGCCTTGACGGAATCATCGGCATCGAACTGCTCGGCGGCGGTGGCGATGTCCTCGAGCACCTGCTGGTTGAGGGCGTTGAGCGCCTTCGGGCGGTTGATCGTGATGACGGCGATGCCGTCGGCGGATTCGGTGAGGATCGTCTCGAAGTCGGTCATGAGAAAACCTTCCTGTCCTGTTCGGTGTTGAGGATCGCGTCGACCTCGGCCTGCTCGACCTCGCCGAGGGTGGCCGGGTTCCACTGCGGGTTGCGGTCCTTGTCGATGACCTGGGCGCGGATGCCCTCGCGCAGATCCGGGCGGGCGGCGATTTCGGTGCCGGCGCGCAGATCGCGTTCGAGGACCTCCTGCAGGGTCATCGTCTTGGCGGTGCGGATCATCTCGAAGGTCACGGCCAGCGACTGCGGCGACTTCGACTTGATGACCTCGGCGGTCTTCGCGGCGTCCTCGTCGCCGTGGGCGAGCAGGGCTGCGATGATCGCCTCGACGGAGTCGTGGGCGAAGCAGGTGTTGATCCACGCCTCGGCTTCGGCCAGCTCATTGGCCGGCGCGTCTGCCGCGAAGGTCGCCAGGGTCTCGACGGCCTTCGTGCCGTCGGCCTCGAGGGCTGCGACGAGCTCGTCGACCTTGTCCTGGGGGACGAAGGTGTCGGCCAGCCCATAGGCCAGTGCCGCACCCGGTCCGATCGGCAGGCCGGTCAGGCCCATGTACATGCCGATCTCACCGGGGGTCTGGGCGAGCAGGTAGGTGCCGCCGATGTCGGGGAACAAGCCGATGCCGGTCTCGGGCATGCCGAGCTTCGTCGTCTCGGTCACCACGCGGTGCGAGCCGTGGACGGACACGCCGACGCCGCCGCCCATCGTGATGCCGTGCATGATCGCGATGTAGGGCTTGGGGTAGTTGGCGATGTCGAAGTTCATCCGGTACTCCTCGGCCCAGAAGTCCTGGGATTCGGAGGTGCCGGCGACCAGATCCTGGTAGATCGCCTTGATGTCGCCGCCGGCGCACAGGCCGCGCTCGCCGCGGCCGGTGATGAGCACAGCGGCGACGGCGTCATCGTCGCGCCATTCGTTGAGGGCGTTGTCGATGGAGGCGATCATGTCGCGGCCGAGGGCGTTGATCGCCTTGGCCTTGTTCAGCTCGATGCGGCCGAGGCCGTTCACCACGCGTGTGATGACGAGCGCGTCGTCAGATGACGTCATTTATCCCACTCCTGTGCTCTTGCGGGAGATGATGACCCGCATGATCTCGTTCGTGCCTTCGAGGATCTGGTGGACGCGCAGATCGCGCACCAGCTTCTCGATCCCATACTCGTTGAGATAACCGTATCCGCCAAACAGCTGCAGGGCGTCGTTGGCGACCTCGAAGCCTGCGTCGGTGGCCGCCAGCTTCGCCATCGCCGCCAGCAGCGAGGTGTTGGGGTCCCCGGCATCGTAGGCGGCCGCTGCGCGGCGCAGCAGCGAGCGGGCGCCTTCGAGCTTGGTCTGCATGTCGGCGAGGCGGAAGCGCAGTGCCTGGAAGCCGTTGAGCTCGGTGCCGAAGGCCTGCCGCTCACCCATGTAGGTGATGGCCTTCTCAAGTGCCGACTGGCCGCCGCCGAGCGAGCAGGCGCCGATGTTGAGGCGGCCGCCGTCGAGGCCGGACATCGCGATCTTGAAGCCCTCGCCTTCTTCGCCGAGGCGGTTCTCGACGGGGACCTGCACGTTCTCCATGAACACCTGGCGGGTTGGCTGGGCGTTCCAGCCCATCTTGATCTCATTGGGCCCGAAGTCGAAGCCCTCGGTTCCCTTCTCGACGATGAACGTCGAGATGCCCCGCGATCCCTCCTGGCCGGTGCGGGCCATGACGAGGTAGATCTCCGAGGTGCCGGCACCGGAGATGAACTGCTTGACGCCGTTGAGCACGTAGTGGTCGCCGTCGAGGCGGGCGGTGGTGCGCAGGGCTGCGGCGTCGGAGCCGGCGTTGGGTTCGGTGAGGCAGTAGGAGCCGAGCTTCTCGAAGGCCACGAGCGGCTGGAGGTACTTCTCCTTCTGCTCCTCATTGCCGTACTTGTCGACCATCCACGCGACCATGTTGTGGATGGACATGTAGGAGGCCACCGACGGGCAGCCGGTCGACAGGGCCTCGAAGATGAGCGCGGCATCGAGCCGGCCGAGTCCCACGCCGCCGGAGTCCTCGGAGACGTAGATGCCGCCCATGCCGAGCTCGGCGGACTTCTGGATGACGTCGACGGGGAAGTGCTTGTTGGCATCCCAGTCAAGAGCGTGTGGAGCGATCTCGGCATCGGCGAAATCGCGGCACATATTGGACAGTTCGATCTGGTCGTCGGTCAGCCCGAATGTCAGAGCGGACGCGGTTGAGCGTGCCATCGTGGCTCCTTCTGCTGTGGGTCGTGCCGTGCACCGGCGGGCGTGCGGCAGCCGCGGAATGCACGACCGGTCTGTGTCCAGGGTAGTGAAGATTACTTGGACGTCCAACTAATTTTCCTTGGCCACCATTGTGCCATCCGCGCCCGAGGCGGTGGGCACCCAGGTGCCGGGGACTGGGGTCTGGCAGGTGGTGGCGGTAGGCCGTCGGTGCGACCGCGGTCACCCCGCCGCAGTCGGCCTGCCTCCTCGATCCCCAGAGATTTCCCCGGAAGGTCATCCCCATGGTCTCCTCGCAGACTCTCAGCCTTGCCCACCGGCGCGCAGCCGCCGCCTGGGCTGCCGACTGCGCCTGGCGTGTGCTGCCCCTGATCGAGGCCGAGACATCTGATGAGCGCATCCGCGATGCGATCGAGCGCGCCTACGCCTTCAGTCGCAGCGAGCTCGGGGCCGCCGGCCAGATTCAGTGCCGCGTCGACGCCGTGCGCGCAGCCAGCTCCGCAAGCTCACCAGCCGGCGCGGCCGCGGCCCGGGCTGCAGCGCAGGCAGCAGCGGTGGCGCATATGGGTGCCCATGCTCTCGGTGCTGCCGCCTATGCGGCCCAGGCGGCCGGTCTTGCGCTGCCGGCTGACGCCGAGGCGGTCGATGATGAGGTGCGCTGGCAGCTCGGGGCGCTCACACCCGATGCCCGCACGGCACTGCGCCAGCTGCCGCGGCTGGGCACCGACGACGGCGGCCCGCTGGGATTCGGGCTGCTGACGACCGGCGTGCGTGGTCAGGTCATCTCCATCATCCAGGCCCACGCCGGCGCCCAGTGATGGGCATCAGGCCTGAGCGGAGTCGCCGAGTCCGGCGCGCAGTGAGGCGAGCTCACCGAGCAGCCGGCTGACATCGGCAGCATCAAGGCCGGGTTGTTCGAACACATCCCGGTTGAGGTCAGCTGTGGCCTCAGTGACGAGCTGACGGCCGGCCTCGGTGATCTCGACGAGCGTCGTGCGCCCGTCAGCCGGGTGCGGGCGGCGGGCGACCAGGCCTGCGGCCTCCAGCCGGTCGACCGAATTCGTCGTCGAGGTCGCATGCACCTGCAGTCGCTTGGTGATCTTGTTCATCGGCAGACTGCCGCGGCGGGTGAAGGACAGCAGGGCGAGCACTTCATAGCGGGAGAAGGTCAGCCCCAGCGGCCGCAGGGTCTGATCGACCCGGGCGAGCAGCAGCTGGTGGGCGCGCATGATGGAGATGACGAGCGTCATCCCGTCGGCGGCGTCGGTCCAGCCATGGGCAAGCCACTGCCTGCGCGATTCGTCGATCGGGTCGAACTCCCGTTCCACGTCGTTCCTCCTGCTGGATCTGCTCACCTGCGAACACTTGGCACCAGCATACTGACGTGGCACGATCAACATATGTGCGGACGACTGAACATGGCGACTGATCCACACGACATCGTCGCCGAGCTCGGCATCGATGTCGTCGACTACACCTTCGCGCCTCGGTACAACGTCCCTCCTGGCGCCGCCCTGCCGATCGTCGCCGAACGGGTCGAGGACACAGGAGAGGTCATCCGCCGGCTGGAGACCGCCCGCTGGGGACTCGTGCCCGGCTGGGCGAAAGAGGAGAAGATCGGCTTCAAGGCCTTCAACGCCCGCGGTGAGACCGTGCACGAGAAGCCGATGTTCCGTCATGCTTTCGCCTCTCAGCGCTGCATCATCCCAGTCACCGGATACTACGAATGGGAGAAGACCGAGACCGGCAAGCAGCCGTGGCTCATGCAGGCTCAGACCGAGCGGCCCCTCTATATGGCCGGGCTCTTCGAGTTCCGGCGCCGCCCTGACCTCGACGGACAGGTCGTGACAGATCCGGCGATCAAGAACGGATGGCTCGTCTCGACCACGATCATCACCTGCCCCTCGACAGGGCACCTGGCTGATGTGCATGACCGCATGCCGGTGATGGCCGAGCCCGAGGCCCTCGGTGACTGGCTGGAACCATCGCACGACCGCGACGGCGCGCGCACGGTTCTCGACGGCCTGATCGCTGGCTTCGACCCAGCATCGGTTGGACGCGTCAAAGTCGGAGCAGCGGTCGGAAACGTGAGAAACCAAGATCCTGAGGTCGCACAACCGGTCGAATGACACCCGTCAGACAGGCGCAAATGGCGTCAGCAAGCCGATCGCGGCGGTGTATCCGCAGGCTGCGGCCACTCCTGTGACGAAGGGCACAGCGTTCGGAGTTGCATCGGCGCTTCGCAGGGTTCTAAGTTAGTACTCGTTGCCCAGCGCGACGGACGCAGGTCCAAGTGCTCTGACCAGGCAAAACGCTTGGAAAGACGGGTAACTCTGCTTCATGTCGGAGGGGGATGGAAACATCACCCGGAAGACGGATCAACAGGCAGGTGAGCGAGACCGCAGACAGCGACTTGCACACCGAGTCGCAGATGGTCTAGAGTAGAAAACCGCCCGCCCCGCAGGGCGGCTGCGGAAACGCAGCGAAAGCGGGGCCACCCACACGAACTTCAAAACCCGGCCGAGTGTCGAGTTGACAAAGTCCGAGTGGGAGCTAAGATGGAGAAGTTGCCTCGATGAGGCCGGCGCAAGCCAGGCGGAGTCGATGAGCGTCTGTTCTTTGAGAACTCAATAGCGTGTTTGTTTGTTTTTGTGATGCCAGAATGTTTTTTGTTTCTGGTTGAAGCAAGGATGTAATGACATTTGATGACCATTTTTGGTTTGTCTCTTGTCTTTTTCTTTGATTTCGGCTGGGATTGTTTTTCATATTTTTATGGAGAGTTTGATCCTGGCTCAGGACGAACGCTGGCGGCGTGCTTAACACATGCAAGTCGAACGCTGAAGCATCCAGCTTGCTGGGTGTGGATGAGTGGCGAACGGGTGAGTAACACGTGAGTAACCTGCCCCTGACTTCGGGATAAGCCTGGGAAACTGGGTCTAATACCGGATATGACTACTGGCCGCATGGTCTGGTGGTGGAAAGGGTTTTACTGGTTGGGGATGGACTCGCGGCCTATCAGTTTGTTGGTGGGGTAGTGGCCTACCAAGACGACGACGGGTAGCCGGCCTGAGAGGGCGACCGGCCACACTGGGACTGAGACACGGCCCAGACTCCTACGGGAGGCAGCAGTGGGGAATATTGCACAATGGGGGGAACCCTGATGCAGCGACGCCGCGTGCGGGATGACGGCCTTCGGGTTGTAAACCGCTTTCAGTAGGGAAGAAGCGAAAGTGACGGTACCTGCAGAAGAAGTACCGGCTAACTACGTGCCAGCAGCCGCGGTAATACGTAGGGTACAAGCGTTGTCCGGAATTATTGGGCGTAAAGAGCTCGTAGGTGGTTGGTCACGTCTGCTGTGGAAACGCAACGCTTAACGTTGCGCGTGCAGTGGGTACGGGCTGACTAGAGTGCAGTAGGGGAGTCTGGAATTCCTGGTGTAGCGGTGAAATGCGCAGATATCAGGAGGAACACCGGTGGCGAAGGCGGGACTCTGGGCTGTAACTGACGCTGAGGAGCGAAAGCATGGGGAGCGAACAGGATTAGATACCCTGGTAGTCCATGCCGTAAACGTTGGGAACTAGGTGTGGGGTCCATTCCACGGATTCCGTGCCGTAGCTAACGCATTAAGTTCCCCGCCTGGGGAGTACGGCCGCAAGGCTAAAACTCAAAGGAATTGACGGGGGCCCGCACAAGCGGCGGAGCATGCGGATTAATTCGATGCAACGCGAAGAACCTTACCAAGGCTTGACATACACCGGAAACGGCTAGAGATAGTCGCCTCTTCGGACTGGTGTACAGGTGGTGCATGGTTGTCGTCAGCTCGTGTCGTGAGATGTTGGGTTAAGTCCCGCAACGAGCGCAACCCTCGTTCTATGTTGCCAGCACGTAATGGTGGGAACTCATGGAAGACTGCCGGGGTCAACTCGGAGGAAGGTGGGGATGACGTCAAATCATCATGCCCTTTATGTCTTGGGCTTCACGCATGCTACAATGGCCGGTACAGAGGGTGGCGATACCGTGAGGTGGAGCGAATCCCAGAAAGCCGGTCTCAGTTCGGATCGTAGTCTGCAACTCGACTACGTGAAGTCGGAGTCGCTAGTAATCGCAGATCAGCAACGCTGCGGTGAATACGTTCCCGGGCCTTGTACACACCGCCCGTCAAGTCACGAAAGTCGGTAACACCCGAAGCCGGTGGCCTAACCCTTGTGGGGGGAGCCGTCGAAGGTGGGACTGGTGATTGGGACTAAGTCGTAACAAGGTAGCCGTACCGGAAGGTGCGGCTGGATCACCTCCTTTCTAAGGAGCTAACACATATTGGTGTTGCCACGCACAGGCCGTACGTGTCTGTGGTGGTTGCTCATGGGTGGAACATCACATGAACCTCCTGCTGTACATGCCTTCATGGGTGTGTGTGGTGGGGCAAACACGTTGTTGGGTCCTGGAAGAACAGGCCCATGACCTTTGTGGTTGTGGTTGTTTTTCTGGTTTGTTCCGGCCCTGCATGCTGCGCCAGTGGTTGCTGGTGGTGGGTGTGGGTGTCTGGGTGTTGTTGTGTAAGTGGATAGTGGACGCGAGCATCTGGGGAAACACTATTGTGTTTCTTCTGTTGTGATTTTGTTTTTGTTGTGTTTCTTGTGTTATCCGACTCGTGCACGCCGTTGTGGTGTGTGTGAGTGTTCAAGAGCGCATGGTGGATGCCTTGGCATCAGGAGCCGATGAAGGACGTGGTAACCTGCGATAAGCCTCGGGGAGTTGGTAAACGAACGGTGATCCGAGGGTGTCCGAATGGGGAAACCCCGCGGCATGTTGTGTGTCGTGACCCGCATCTGAATATATAGGGTGTGTGGGGGGAACGTGGGGAAGTGAAACATCTCAGTACCCACAGGAAGAGAAAATAAGAATGATTCCGTTAGTAGTGGCGAGCGAACGCGGATGAGCCTAAACCGTATGTGTGTCAAGCGTGTAGGTGTTGCGTGTGCGGTGTTGTGGGGCCACTGGTGATCCTCTACATGGGGTCGGGCAGGTGTTGGTGTGTGTAGTCGAATGATCTGGGAAGGTCGACCGGAGTGGGTGAGAGTCCCGTAGATGAAACATGTGCCTATCTGTCTCAGTGTGTGCCCGAGTAGCACGGGACTCGTGTAATCCCGTGTGAATCTGCCAGGACCACCTGGTAAGGCTAAATACTCCCTGGTGACCGATAGCGGATAGTACCGTGAGGGAATGGTGAAAAGTACCCCGGGAGGGGAGTGAAATAGTACCTGAAACCATGTGCTTACAATCCGTCAGAGCCTCCTTTTGTTGGGGTGATGGCGTGCCTTTTGAAGAATGAGCCTGCGAGTTAGTGGCATGTAGCGAGGTTAACCCGTGTGGGGTAGCCGTAGCGAAAGCGAGTCCGAATAGGGCGAGTGAGTTGCATGTCCTAGACCCGAAGCGGAGTGATCTAGCCATGGGCAGGGTGAAGCGTCGGTAAGACGACGTGGAGGCCCGCACCCACTTCAGTTGAAAATGGAGGGGATGACCTGTGGTTAGGGGTGAAAGGCCAATCAAACTCTGTGATAGCTGGTTCTCCCCGAAATGCATTTAGGTGCAGCGTTGCGTGTTGCTTTCTGGAGGTAGAGCTACTGGATGGCTGATGGGCCCCACCGGGTTACTGACGTCAACCAAACTCCGAATGCCAGGAAGTGTAAGCGTGGCAGTGAGACTGCGGGGGATAAGCTTCGTAGTCGAGAGGGAAACAGCCCAGACCATCAACTAAGGCCCCTAAGCGTGTGCTAAGTGGGAAAGGATGTGGAGTTGCGAAGACAACCAGGAGGTTGGCTTAGAAGCAGCCACCCTTGAAAGAGTGCGTAATAGCTCACTGGTCAAGTGATTCCGCGCCGACAATGTAGCGGGGCTAAGCACACCGCCGAAGTTATGGCATCATCACGGTAACCCTAACGGGTTGTGGTGTTGGGTAGGGGAGCGTCGTGTGGCCGGTGAAGCTGCGAAGTGATTCAGTGGTGGAGGCTATGCGAGTGAGAATGCAGGCATGAGTAGCGAAAGACGGGTGAGAAACCCGTCCGCCGGATGACCAAGGGTTCCAGGGCTAGGCTAATCCGCCCTGGGTAAGTCGGGACCTAAGGCGAGGCCGACAGGCGTAGTCGATGGACAACGGGTTGATATTCCCGTACCGGCGAAGAACCGTCCATACCGAGGCATGTGAGACTAACCACGTTAAACTTCCTGTCGCCCTTCGGGGTGTTCAGGAGGTGATGTGTGGGACCTGATCGTGTAGTAGGTAAGCGTGTTAACAGGTGTGACGCATGAAGGTAGCCAGGCCGTGCGATGGTTGTCGCGGTCTAAGGTGGTAGGCCGTCTCTTAGGCAAATCCGGGAGACATGTGGCTGAGAGCTGATGGGCGCCCCACTATGGTGGGGTGATCTGGTGATCCTATGCTGCCGAGAAAAGCATCGACGTGAGGTTCTAGCCGCCCGTACCCTATAACCGACTCAGGTGGTCTGGTAGAGAATACCGAGGCGATCGAGATAATCGTGGTTAAGGAACTCGGCAAATTGCCCCCGTAACTTCGGAAGAAGGGGGGCCATCCTGGTGACCAGCCCTTGCGGTTGTGAGCTGGTGGTGGCCGCAGAGACCAGAGAGAAGCGACTGTTTACTAAAAACACAGGTCCGTGCGAAGACGTAAGTCGATGTATACGGACTGACGCCTGCCCGGTGCTGGAAGGTTAAGAGGACCTGTTAGAACCCTTGTGGTTCGAAGCGGAGAATTTAAGCCCCAGTAAACGGCGGTGGTAACTATAACCATCCTAAGGTAGCGAAATTCCTTGTCGGGTAAGTTCCGACCTGCACGAATGGCGCAACGACTTCTCTGCTGTCTCAACCGCGAACTCGGCGAAATTGCACTACGAGTAAAGATGCTCGTTACGCGCAGCAGGACGGAAAGACCCCGAGACCTTCACTATAGTTTGGTATTGGGATTCGGTGTGGTTTGTGTAGGATAGGTGGGAGACTGTGAAGCATGCACGCCAGTGTGTGTGGAGTCATTGTTGAAATACCACTCTGACCATAGTGGATTCCTTAACTTCGGACCCTGATCGGGTTCAGGGACAGTGCCTGATGGGTAGTTTAACTGGGGCGGTTGCCTCCCAAAGAGTAACGGAGGCGCCCAAAGGTTCCCTCAGCCTGGTTGGCAATCAGGTGTCGAGTGTAAGTGCACAAGGGAGCTTGACTGTGAGACGGACGTGTCGAGCAGGAGCGAAAGCTGGGACTAGTGACCCGGCCGTGGATTGTGGAATCGCGGTCGCTCAACGGATAAAAGGTACCTCGGGGATAACAGGCTGATCTTGCCCAAGAGTCCATATCGACGGCATGGTTTGGCACCTCGATGTCGGCTCGTCGCATCCTGGGGCTGGAGTCGGTCCCAAGGGTTGGGCTGTTCGCCCATTAAAGCGGTACGCGAGCTGGGTTTAGAACGTCGTGAGACAGTTCGGTCCCTATCCGCTGCGTGCGTAGGAAATTTGAGAAGGGCTGTCCTTAGTACGAGAGGACCGGGACGGACGAACCTCTGGTGTGCCAGTTGTACCGCCAGGTGCATGGCTGGTTGGCTACGTTCGGGAAGGATAACCGCTGAAAGCATCTAAGCGGGAAGCCTGCTTCAAGATGAGATTTCCCTATGAGGCGCCCTCTAGACCAGGGGGTTGATAGGCCAGACGTGGAGGCACAGCAATGTGTGCAGCTGACTGGTACTAATACGCCCACCACTCACCCAACCACCACCAACTCGGTGTGTTACGGGTCGGGTAACACAAGACACACAACCCAAAAACGTGTCACAACATGCTTCGCGTCCACACACAAATCCACAAAACCAGCAACACACATGGTTTTGCGGCGGCTATAGCGGCAGGGAAACGCCCGGCCCCATTCCGAACCCGGAAGCTAAGCCTGCCAGCGCTGATGGTACTGCACTCGACAGGGTGTGGGAGAGTAAGTCACCGCCGCAATTACTCATAAAGAAAGTCGAGCCCGGGTTGAGCACTGCTCCCCGGGCTCGCGCTTATTCATCTCGGATCCGTCGGCCGCCGAGACTGAACCGACGCCGCGTAAGAAGATCCAGTGTCTCTGACTGTCTGACAGTCAGAGGCATGATTTCTTCTGTCCCTGCCGCGGGTGACCAGCAGCGCTCTGGTGAGCCTGCTCCATGAGCTCCTGCTGACCCAGCTGCCGGTGCTGCTCACACGCCCTGCTGCCGGCTTCCTGCACGCTGGGGGCGCCGCTCATCGAGTGCATGATTTCTCATGGCCATGAGGGTCTATGCAGACTGTGCCCGGAATTCGGAACGTTTTTTCCGCACCGCATTCGCTTCGTTTGCCGCTCTGACTGCTCGTCAGATAGGACCGTGACCTGCACGTTTACCTGAGTTGTGTGCAGTCGGGGGAGCGTGCTGGGGGTCGTCAAGTATCCGCAATCCGACCCACTGCGCGGAACATCGCGTGCAACACTTACAATCGACTCATGTCATTGCACCCGAATCTACAGCCTCTGTTCGACACCGTGCTGCGCCGCAACCCCGGCGAGTCCGAGTTTCACCAGGCTGTCCACGAAGTCCTGCATTCGCTCGGTGCTGTCGTCGACAAGCATCCCGAGTTCCTCGCCCTCGCCGCCGTTGAGCGTCTCTGCGAGCCCGAACGGCAGATCATCTTCCGCGTTCCATGGGTCGATGACAATGGTGAAGTCCAGATCAACCGCGCCTACCGCGTCGAGTTCAACTCCGCCCTCGGCCCCTACAAGGGCGGCATGCGGTTCCACCCGACGGTGAGCTCCGGCATCATCAAGTTCCTCGGCTTCGAGCAGACCTTCAAGAACGCCCTGACCGGCATGCCGATCGGCGGCGGCAAGGGCGGCTCCGACTTCGACCCCAAGGGCAAGTCCCGCCTTGAGATCATGCGCTTCTGCCAGTCCATGATGACCGAGCTCTACCGACACATCGGCGAATACACCGACGTGCCGGCAGGTGATATCGGCGTCGGTGAAGAGGAGATCGGCTTCCTCTTCGGCCAGTTCAAGCGCATCACCAACCGCTACGAAGCAGGCGTTCTCACCGGCAAGGGCCTCGGCTACGGCGGCTCCATGGTGCGGACCGAAGCCACCGGCTTCGGCACGGTGTTCTTTGTCCGCGAAATGCTCAAGGAGACCAACCGGACGATCGAAGGCAAGTCCGTCGTCGTCTCCGGCTCCGGCAACGTCGCCGTCCACGCCGCCCAGAAGGCCCAGGAGCTCGGTGCGACCGTCATCGGCGTCTCCGACTCCTCAGGCTTCGTCCACGACCCCAAGGGCATCGACATCCCGCTGCTCAAGCAGGTCAAGCTCGTCGAAGGCGAACGCGTCGGCGAATACGCCAAGCGGCGTGAGAGCGCACGCTTCGAAGAAGGCGGCAACGTCTGGTCGATCAAGACCGACGTGGCCCTCCCGTGTGCCACCCAGAACGAACTCAACGGGGATTCGGCGCAGATGCTCGTCGACAACGGCGTGCGCGTCGTCGCCGAAGGCGCGAACATGCCCTGCACCCCTGAAGCCGTGCGGATCTTCCGCGACAACAAGGTTCTCTTCGGCCCCGGCAAAGCAGCCAACGCCGGCGGCGTGGCCACCAGCGCACTGGAGATGCAGCAGAACGCCTCACGCGACAGCTGGGACTTCGACTTCACCGAGCACAAGCTCGATGAGATCATGACCGGCATCCACGAGCGCTGCGCCTCAGCGGCAGACGAATACGGTCAGCCCGGCGACCTCGTCACCGGTGCCAACATCGCAGGCTTCGTCCGTGTGGCCGAAGCGATGCACAGCCTCGGTGTCGTCTGATCCTGCGCAACGCAAAGCGCCGGTGCCCTGAGAGGCCCCGGCGCTTCGTGCGTCTTCAGCGGCCGGTGACGGTCCCGTAGCCGGCCTGCCAGCGCGCCAGCGGCCGCGCCCCGATCGTCTCGGCACAGGAGCTGACCTCACCGACGACGAGCGTGTGCGTGGCCACCTCCAGACGCTTGGTGATCCGGCAGTCGAACACCGCGGCAGCACCGGCGATATAGGGCACACCGGAGGGCGCGTCATACGTCGGCACTGTATCGAGCACCCCGTACAGCGGCTGACCGGGCTCCCCGAGCCATTGGGCGATGTTCTTCTGCTCGGCTGCCAGCACGCTGATCGTCATCGTCTCAGCGATCTCCAGGGACTCCATCATCCGGGAACCGGAGTAGATGCTCACCGCCATCGTCGGCGGATCATAGGAGACATCGAGGAACGAATCGACGGTGATCGCATGCGGCTGCCGGCCCCGCAGACACGTCACCACCGCCACCGGCCGGACCATCTGCCCGGCGACCTGCCGGTAGGTGCGGATGAGGTCCTCGCCAGCCGGCGCCTCGGGCGCGGGGGAGAAGGAGAGGGGTGCGTCACTGTCGGCCATGCCGATTAGTCTAGTCAGCGACCAGCGCTAGAATGGTGGCTATGTCCGACACGATGCCCGCAACAGGTGGCGCCGCCACGATCGAGCGCCAGACACAGGACCAGCTTGCTGAGCCCGGCGATCACGAGCGGTTCTCGCACTACGCGCCGAAGGCCAAGATCATGGAGTCCATGGTCACCGGCACCCCGCTCATCGCGCTGTGCGGAAAAGTGTGGGTCCCCACCCGCGATCCTGAGCGCTTCCCGGTCTGCCCGAAGTGCAAGGCGATCTACGAATCGATGCCTGAAGGACCGCAGGAGTAAATGTCGGGTCCGACACGGATCCCAGGAACTTCAGCAGCCGAACACCTCTCACCAGCCTTTCCCGAACGCGCCGCGTGGGGAACGGCGGGCAAACTGCGTGCCTGGCAGGCCGAAGCCCTGGAACGCTACTTCGATACGGAGCCGCGCGACTTCCTCACCGTCGCGACCCCGGGAGCCGGCAAGACGACCTTCGCCCTCCGGCTGGCAGCCGAGCTGCTCGCCCAGCGCAAGGTCGACCGGATCACCGTCGTCGCCCCCACCGAACACCTCAAAACCCAGTGGGCTGACGCCGCCTCACGCGTGGGCATCCGCATCGACCCGAACTTCAAGAACTCCCAGGGCCGCCACGGCAAGGAGTTCCACGGTGTGGCCGTCACCTACGCGCAGGTCGCCGCCAAACCGGTGCTGCACCACAACCGCACCGCGGCCGCCCGCACGCTCGTCATCCTCGATGAGATCCACCACGCCGGTGACGCACTGTCATGGGGAGATGCCGTGCGCGAGGCGTTCGGCCCGGCCCGGCGCAGGCTCGCCCTGACTGGTACGCCGTTCCGGTCTGACACCGCTGCGATCCCGTTCGTCGAATACGTCCCTGACGAAGAGGGCATCCGCACCTCCAAGGCCGACTACACTTACGGGTATGCCCAGGCGCTCAAGGACGGCGTCGTGCGCCCGGTGCTGTTCATGACGTACTCCGGTGAGATGCGCTGGCGCACCAAGGCAGGCGATGAGATGTCTGCCGTGCTCGGTGCTGAGGCGACGAAGGACATCCACGCCCAGGCCTGGCGCACCGCACTCAACCCGAAGGGCGAATGGATCCCCGCGGTGCTCAAAGCCGCGGATATGCGGCTGTCCGAGGTCCGCCGCAGCGTCCCCGAAGCCGGCGGACTCGTTATCGCCACCGACCAAGAGGTCGCCCGCGCCTACGCCAAACAGCTGCGCGAGATCTGCGGCGAACCGGTCACCGTCGTGCTCTCCGACGAAGAGGGTGCCTCGAAGCGGATCGAGGAGTTCCAGAACTCCGAGCGCCGCTGGATGGTCGCCGTGCGCATGGTCTCCGAAGGCGTCGACGTCCCGCGCCTGGCAGTGGGCGTGTATGCGACCTCGTCATCGACGCCGCTGTTCTTCGCCCAGGCGATCGGCCGCTTCGTGCGCGCCCGGCGCCGCGGTGAGACCGCCTCGATCTTCCTGCCCTCCGTGCCGATCCTGCTGGCCTTGGCCAATCAGCTCGAGCTCCAGCGCGACCACGCACTCGACCGCCGGCCGGACCCGGACGCCGAGGACGAGGTCGTCTTCGACGATGAGGCACTCGCTGAGGCCAATGCCAGCGAATCAGCCTCCGATGATCTGCTCGGCTCCTATGAAGCCCTTGACTCGCAGGCCTCGTTCGACCGGGTGCTCTTCGACGGCGGTGAGTTCGGCTCCGGCGGCATGATCGGCTCTGAGGACGAGCTCGACTTCATCGGCATCCCCGGCCTGCTCGAACCCGAACAGGTCACCGAGCTGCTGCGCACCCGCCAGGCCGAGCAGACGAAGCGCCGTGCCCGCTCAGGGGCGACGAACCAGACGGCGGTGCCGACCGCGGAGCTGGCCGAACATGATCACCGGCTGCTGAAGGAAGAGCGCAGCAAGCTGCAGACAATGGTCGGCGCGTGGGCCAGGCGCACGGGCAAACCGCATGCCGCCATCCACGTCGATCTGCGCAAGGCCTGCGGGGGACCGCCGGTCGCTGAGGCGAGCCGGAAGGAGATCCAGGCCCGCATCACCAAGCTGCAGGCATGGTTCGTCGGCCGCCGGTGAACCCGCCTCAGGCGCTGTAGAAGACCGTCGGGATCGCCGGTTCACCGGCTTGCAGGCGGTGTGCCGTGCGCGGCAGCTCAGCCATCGAGGCCGCGTGACGCTCACGGGCACGCTGCACCCCCTCGGGACCGGTGTAGGAATGATCGATCTCTCCATCGGTGACCAGCGGCACCTGCAGCGGGCGGGCCTGAAGATCATCGGGCAACTCCAGGCGCGGGATGCCGATGGCCTCCTCGACGGCGATCGTGCCGTCGATGATGCGGGCAGCCTCCTTCATGCCACCGGTCGAGGACTTGCCGGTTGCCTTCTTCTGCACCGACACCCACTCACCGGCGTCATCGCTGTGGGCGACGAGCTTGTACACCAGGCTCGCCGTCGGGGCACCGGAGCCGGTGACGACCCGGGTGCCGACGCCGTACGCGTCGACCGGGGCGGCTGCCAGGCCGGCGATCGCATACTCATCAAGATCGCTCGTCACGGTGATGCGGGTGTTGATCGCGCCGAGCGCGTCGAGCTTCTCGCGCACCTCTGCTGCCTGGATGCCCAGGTCACCGGAGTCGAGCCGGACTCCGCCGAGTTCGGTGCCGGCGACCTCGATGGCGGTCTTGAGCGCCTCGTCGACGTCATAGGTGTCGAGCAGCAGGATCGTGTCCGAGCCCAGCGACCGCACCTGGGCTTCGAAGGCCTCGCGTTCGGAGTCGTGGATGAGGGTGAAGGAGTGCGCAGCGGTGCCGACGGTGGTCAGCCCGTAGCGGCGCCCGGCTTCCAGATTCGACGTCGAGGTGAAGCCTGCGACCACGGTCGCCCGGGCAGCGGCGACGGCCGACTGCTCGTGTGTGCGCCGTGAGCCCATGTCGACACACGGCCGGGAGCCGGCGACCCGGCTCATCCGGGAGGCCGCCGAGGCGACTGCCGAATCGTAGTTGAGAGCCGAGAGGATCATCGTCTCCAGCACCACCGCCTCGGCGAAGGTCGCCTCCACGCTCAACAGCGGCGAACCGGGGAAGTACACCTCGCCCTCGGCATACCCGCGGATGTCGCCGGAGAACCGGAAGTCAGCCAGCCAGTCCAGCGTCGTCGAGTCGACGACCTTCGTCGATTCGAGGAACGTCAGCTCCTCGGACGTGAACGTGAAGTCGGCGAGCATCTCCAGGATCCGGCCGGTGCCGGCGACGATCCCGTAGCGGCGCCCGGCCGGCAGGCGGCGTCCGAAGGCCTCGAAGATGCTGCGGCGCTCAGCGCGGCCCGAATCGAGGGTGGCCTGCAGCATTGTGAGTTCATAATGGTCGGTCAGCAGTGCTGTCGACGGGCGGAACGGGGCAGAACCCCGCGGGGAAGCCGGTGTGAGATCACTCATAGGAACGATGATAGGCCACTGCAGGATTACTGGGTGAACCATGAATTCGCCTACAGTGAAAGGCGTGATGTCAACCGGCGACTCATCCCAAGCGGTGATCGATCCCCAGGCTGAGACTCTGCACGAGACTCGGCCGGATTCGCCGTGGGCGTGCATCGTCATGAATGACCCGGTCAACCTCATGAGCTACGTGACGTACGTGTTTCAGAGCTACTTCGGCTACTCGCGGGCGAAGTCCGAGAAGCTCATGCTCGAAGTCCACGAACTCGGCCGCAGCGTTGTGGCCACCGGCAGCCGCGAGCAGATGGAGCGCGACACCGCCGCCATGCACGGCTTCGGCCTGTGGGCCACCTGCCGGCCCGCCCCGACCGGTGGTGAGGTGTGAGCCCGAAGGGGCCCTTATGAAGATCCACTCGACTGCGCGTGCCTTCGCCGTGCTCGATCTCGAAGCCGGTGAGAAGCACATCTTCCGCTCCCTGCTCTCCGATGTCGCCGTCATGCTCGGCGGCGAGGACGAACTCGATGCGCTCTCCGGTGAACCGGAGGACACCTCGCCCGAGGCGGGGGAGACCGGCGAGCGTGAGGTCAGTGCCGATGACCTCGCCCGGCTGGTCGGCATCTCCACGGCCGAACGGCCCGAGGACCCGGCCGTGCTGCGGCTGCTGCCCGACGTCGACGGCGATGACGCCGAACGATCTGCGGAGTTCCGCCGGCTGACCGAACACGACCTGCGCGAATCGAAGCTCGCCAACATCCGCATCGCCCTGTACGACCTATCGCTGACCGGCCGGATCGAACTCGACGACGCGCACACGCGAGCCTGGTCGATGGCGCTCAATGACGTCAGGCTCGTGCTCGCCACCCGGATGAGCATGGCCAGCGAATCCGATGTCGAAGACCTCTATGCCCGGGAGGCCGCCGATGAGCTCGATGACCAGCAGGCCACGATGCTCACCGTCTACGACTTCCTCACCTGGGCGCAGGAACGCCTGACGACGATCCTGCTCTCGGGCCTCGGCTCCGGTGCAGAGGACGAGGAGGAAGACGCCTGATGGAGGAGGAACAACAGGCATGATGCGACTGACCGCAATTGGCACCTCGGGCTCCTTTGCCGGGCCCGCCTCGGCTGCCAGCTGCTACCTGCTGGAGGCAGCCGTCGACCACCGGGAGTACCGGGTCGTCATCGATCTGGGCTCCGGAGCACTCGGCGCGCTGCAGAACTACGTCGACCCCAGCAGCCTCGATGCCGTCGTGCTGTCCCACCTGCACCCGGACCACTGCCTCGATGTCACCGGCCTGTACGTCTACCGCAGCTACGACCCGAAGTACTTCAACTGCGGCGACGCCCACACCGACACCGGCGCGATCCGCGCCTCCCTGCCCGTCTGGGGCCCGGCCGGCACACACGAACGCCTGGCTGCCGCCTACCACACCGAGCCGGGACTGAGCCCGGTGGCAGGCCAGTCGCACCCGACCGACCTGTCAACGGTCTTCGCCTTCCACGACCTGACCCCGGGTGCTGCGTTCACGATCGGGCCGCTGACGATCACCGCATTCCTCGTCGAGCACCCCGTTGAGGCCTATGCGCTGCGCATCGAGGACCAGTCCGGGCACGTCATCACCTACTCCGGTGACTCCGATGAGTGCGACGGCCTCGTCGAGGCCGCCCGCGGTGCTGACGTGTTCGTCTGCGAAGCCGCCTTCCAGGAGGACCGCGATGCCGCCCGCGGCATCCACCTCACCGGCCTGCGCGCCGGCCGCGTGGCCGATGCCGCCGAGGCGAAGAACCTCGTGCTCACCCACATCCCGCCGTGGACCGATGCCTGCATGGTCCGCGCCGAAGCTGCCGCCGAGTTCTCCGGGCCGATCGAACTCGCCCGGCCCGGCAACACCTGGCAGCTGTAGCCTGAACACACACGGCCGCCTCACCTGCGCGGCCGGCCCCGTACCGCCTCGCACAAGGAGATCCCATGACCCGTCCTGACGGCCGCGCCCACGACGAGCTGCGCGAGGTGCGCATCTCCCGCGACTGGCTCACCCACGCCGAAGGCAGCGTGCTCATTGAGTTCGGCGACACACGCGTGCTGTGCGCGGCCTCCCTGACCGAGGGCGTGCCCCGCTGGCTCAAGGGGTCCGGCCGCGGCTGGGTCACCGGCGAATACGCGATGCTGCCCCGGGCCACCCATGACCGCAGCCCGCGCGAATCCGTCAAGGGCAAGATCGGCGGCCGCACCCACGAGATCTCCCGCCTCATCGGCCGGGCCCTGCGCGCAGTCGTCGATATGGACAAGCTGGGGGAGAACACCATCCAGCTCGACTGCGACGTCCTCCAAGCCGACGGCGGCACCCGCACCGCCGCGATCACCGGCGCCTACGTGGCACTGGCTGACGCGATCGACACCGGACGCTCCCGCGGCTGGATCCCGGCCGCTGCCGAACCGCTGACCGACTCGATCGCGGCGATCAGCGTCGGCATCGTCGACGGAAAGCCGGCCCTCGACCTGCCGTATGTCGAGGACTCAGCAGCCGACACCGACATGAACGTCGTCATGACCGGCTCCGGCCGGTTCGTCGAGATCCAGGGCACGGCCGAACAGCAGGCGTTCGACCGCACCGAACTCGACACCCTGCTCAGCCTGGCAGAGACCGGCTGCGCGAAGCTCACCGAGCTGCAGCGCGAAGCCCTCGCCCGCCCGCGCAGCTGATGGCCGCTGCTGACCTGCCTGCCGGCCGGCCGGCAGATTGATCGAAGGACTGACCGACAGGAGCCAGCATGTTCGAGCGCATCATCATCGCCACCCGCAATGAGGGCAAGCGGAAGGAACTCGAAGAGATCCTGCGCGACGTCCTCGATCGGCCGATCACCGTGCTCACCGCCGCTGACGTCGACCTGCCCGAGGTCGTCGAGGACGGGGTGACCTTCGCCGTCAACGCCGAGCTCAAGGCCCGTTCGGCAGCTGCGCACACCGGGCTGCCGGCGATCGCCGATGACTCCGGGCTGGCCGTCGACGTGCTCGGGGGCGCGCCGGGGATCTTCTCAGCCCGCTGGTCCGGCCGGCACGGCGACGACGTCGCGAACTACGAGCTGCTGCTCGCCCAGCTGGCCGATGTGCCCGATGAGCACCGGCAGGCCGCGTTCTGCTGTGCCGCCGTGTTCATCGACCCCAACGAGGGTCCCGCTCCCGAGGCGGTGGTAGCCGAGGGCCGGATGACCGGGCGGCTCGGCCGGGAGCCGATCGGTGAGCAGGGCTTCGGCTACGACCCGATCTTCTACCCCGACGGTCATGACGTGACGGCAGCTCAGCTCAGCGCAGGTCAGAAGAACGCGATCTCCCACCGCGGCAAGGCGCTGCGCAGCCTTGCTCAGCTCCTCGCCGCACGGTCTGCCGGCAGCTGAGCATCGGCACGCCCTCCGACTGGACTGACCATCCCGGCCGGGTCGGCAGGATCTGCCGGGTCATAGGCGAGCCGGCCGCGGGTGGCAGCGATGGCGATGAGTGCGAGCACGCTCAGGCCGAGTGCTGCCGGCCAGGTCGTGGCCGTAGCTCCCGTCAGCCCGCCGGCTGAGAGGATCGCCCAGTTGAGCCCGTTGTGCGCCAGGACCGCCAGCAGCAGCGAACCGCGCGAGCCGTTGAACACCCAGGACATGACGACTGACAGGGCGAGGATGAGCAGCAGGTAGGCGAGGTAGTCACCGATCCCGGCGCGGGCGGTGTCCCACTCGGCGGTCGCGAACAGCGGGGCATGCCAGACGCAGTGGATGAGCCCGAGGATCATCGCCGCAGTGAGCGGATGGTGCCGGCGCTGCAGCAGCGGCAGCGCGACACCGCGCCAGCCCGGCTCCTCCTGCAGCGGCCCGCCGAGCAGGAACATGAGATAGCTGCCGATGAGGACCACCACGAGGAACCCACCGCTGGAGCCCGCCTCAGGGCTGAAGCCGGAGACGAAGAGGTAGCCGATCCCGGCAGCCAGCGGAACCGCCACGAGGACAAGGGCGTACCAGCGGCCGCGCACCTTCAGCTGCACGAGTGAGGCCAGCAGGCGAGAAGCACCAGCACGACCGGACCGCACGCCGGTGACGATGAGGGCTGCGGCGAACGGGCCCGCGAAGAGGCCGAGCTGATTCACACCGGTGACGGCAGGAAACGGCAGCTCATAGGGCAGCACGCCCACACCGTTGCGGGCCAGCCACCATGGGCTCCACGCAATCCATGAACCCCCATAGGCCAGCACCGTGAACGCCAGGAGCGGGGATGAGCGAATCCAGGCTGACATCATGGGAAGATCCTGTCGGCGATGAGCAGTCTGAGTCGATTGTATCCCGCATCTGCGCACGCGACGGGGATGTCAGGCGACCACCGCCTCGGGCGCGGGGTGTCGCAGGACACATTGCGAGACGATCTCTTAGCCGGCGCTGAGTGTCCGTTAAGGTGACTTCAGGCCCGCGGGGGCCGGTCACCACTGCACACGAGACTCGAGGGAAAAATGACGCGACGACTCACTGCATGGGCGGCAGCACTTGCCGCCGTCGTGCTCACCGCCACCGGCTGCAGCGCAGGAGCCGGCAGCAACGGCTCAGACGGGGAGGAGAAGCGCACCGACATGGTCGTCGCACACACCGCCGAGCCGGTCAATCTCGACTTCACCACCACCGGCGGTGCGGCGATTCCGCAGGCACTGATGGAGAACGTCTACGAATCGCTCGTGCGCATCGACCAGGACGGTGAGCTCAAGCCCGCGCTCGCCGAATCGTGGGACGTCTCCGAGGACCGCAAGACCTACATCTTCCACCTGCAGGACGGCGTGACCTTCTCCAACGGCGACGAGCTGACCTCCGCAGATGTGAAGTTCTCCTATGAGCGCGTCAACTCCGATGCCTGGACCAACGGGCTCAAAGCCAAGATGGCCGTCATCGACTCGATCGACACTCCCGACGACGCGACCGTCGAGATCACGCTGACCGACCCTTCGAACGGGTGGCTGTACGATCTGGCCAGCGCCGTGGGCGCGGTGTTCAGCGAAGATGCCGTTGACGATCTGGCGAACACGGCCATCGGCACCGGCCCGTATGAGGTGCAGTCCTTCACCCGCGGCCAGGAGATCGTCTACGCCGCCCGCGACGACTACTGGGGTGGTGTGCCGAATCTGGAGACGGTGACCTTCAAGTACTACAAAGACCCTGTCGCAGCCGTCAACGCCGTGAAGTCCGGCGAAGTCGACGTGCTCGCCAGCCTGCAGGCCCCCGAACTGGCCGGCGACTTCGAATCACCCGATGACTACCAGGTCGTCGAGGGCACCACGAACGGCGAAGTCGTGCTGTCGATGAACAACGCCGAGGGCATCTTCGCCGATAAGAAGGCCCGCGAGGCCGTCCTCTACGCCATCGACGAGCAGGCTATCCTCGACACCGCCTGGGGTGGCTACGGCACCCTCATCGGCGGGATGGTCCCGCCGACCGCCCCGTACTATGAGGACCTCACCGACGTGTACCCGCACGACCTCGACAAGGCCAAGGAGCTCGTCAAGGAAGCCGGCATCGAAGGCGAATCCTTCACCTACACCGTGCCCAACCTGCCGTATGCCACCGCCGTGGCCGACATCGTCGTCTCCCAGCTCGAAGAGGCAGGGCTCAAGCCGACGATCGAGACCCAAGAATTCCCGGCGGTGTGGCTGGAGAAGACCTTCACCAATCACGACTACGACATGTCGGTCATCAACCACGTCGAGGCCAACGACATGCTCACCGTGTTCAGCGACGGCTACTACACCGGCTATGACTACTCCCAGATCGAAGACGCCGCGAAGAAGGCCGACACCGGCACCGAGGAGGAGTACGTCGCAGGCATGAAGGACGTCGCCCGCACGATCACCGAGGACGCCGCGGCCGGGTTCCTGTTCCTGTTCCCCAACCTCATCGTCGCCGACGCCGGGGTCGAGGGACTGCCGGAGAACTTCGTCTCCGACTCCTTCCCGATCGCCACCCTGGCCTGGAAGTGACGCCCCCGGGGGGGCCGGCCCCCCCCCCCCCCCCCCGCCGCGGGCTGGAACCCTACCTTTGTGAGTATCCCCCGTGCGCTGCCCCGCGAGGGAACGGGGAATCGTCAGATGAGAGACGACGTTCTCATCACTTGTGGCCGTACTCCAGGTTGTAGTAGTCCAGAGCGTCGGGCACCGGCTGGAAGTACGAGGATCCGTCGACGTAACCGCCATTGAAGCCGCAGTCCTGTCCGGCAGGTCCGCCGGAGGTCATACCCACAGCCTGGTTGCCGGCGGTGTAGGCACCACCGGAGTCGCCGGCAGCGGTGCACACGGTCGACTCCCCGAGTCCGGAGACCTGGGCGACGTCGCGACCCTGCGAATCGGAGTAGTTCACCGTGGCGTTGTAGCCGGTGACCTCACCGCAGGTGACACCGGAGGTCGCACCGGTGCGGCATAGCTCGGTGCCGATCGGGGCCTGCCAGGCGCCTTCCTCGGCATTCGTGATGCCGTGGTTCGATCCGTAGGTGTTGGCCTCGGTGCTGACCTCGTTGCCGTCGCCCAGCACAACGTATCCGATGTCGCGGTCCGGCTGGCCGTCGTAGGACTTGAAGGCGGTCTCACCGTGGGAGCCGAAGTCCTGGCCCTCAACCGTGAAGCTGTCCTGGTCCTCGATGCAGTGACCGGCCCACACCATCACGTGGTTGCCCTCACCGTCAGTGGCCGGGAAGCCGGCCGAGCAGTAGCCGCCGCCCAGGCCGATCTTGTCGCCGCCCTTGGCAGTGGCGTGCAGCTCGTTGCGCTCACCCTTCTGGACCTTGACGGCATCACCGTACTCGGCAGCCTTGTCGAGCACGGCGGTGTCGGCCTTGGTGTCGGTGACGGTGACGACGACGGCGTCGTCAGCGATGTGCGGGGCGACGGAGACGACACCGGCGTCATCGGCAGCGAGCTTCGAGAGCGCATCGGCGATGTCATTGAGCTTGCTCTCGCCGTTGGCGGCGTCGCGGACCTCGAAGCCGGCGGCTTCAGCGGCCTTGGCGGCCTGCGAGCCGGCCGGGGCCTGCAGGACGAGCTTGTTCTCGTCGTTGAAGAACGCGCCGTCGTAGGTGTTGCCGGCCTGCACGAGGTCGTAGTAGTCGTTGTTCTGCGTGAACTGCGCCTGCAGGTGGTCCTTCTGGGCTGCGACCGTGCGGCCCGAGGACTCGGCCATGATCTTCAGCTCCTTATCGCTGAAGTTGGCCTCGACCTTCTTGACCTCCGGGGACTTCTGGATGGCCGTGTCGGCTGCCCCGCCCGGTGCTGCGAGAGCCGGCATCGCCGCTCCCATTCCTGCAAAGGCCAGCGAGCCGACGAGGGCCGCGTGGACGAACGTGCGTTTCACGAGTTTTCTCCTTGTGAGAGTCGTTCAGGTTGGTGCTTTCACTCTTCCGAAATCTCACCGGTGCCGATATTGCGCCTTGGTCAAAAGGCGATGGACTTACGGTGTAGCGCCCCGCTCCCGAGGCGGTGGGCACCGGGTGCCCTCAGGCTCCGGTGACCGTGTGGTCAGCAGGCATTCAGGTTCGGCAGCCCTGCCCCCACGCGGCGGACAGCCGACGTTCAGACTCGGCTACGACGTATGGCCAGCCGCCCCGCCGATCGTCATAGGGGACCGGTGCCGGCCGGCAGAAGTTTTTCTGCGGCCGTGGGTGTCTGGTGTC